>CAYMSW010000074.1:0-2598 GCA_964393215.1 Candidatus Woesearchaeota archaeon | reverse complement strand
AATCGCTTGGCAAGATCGAAGCCGAGGGGCTGCTCCCCCGCCCCATCACCCGCGACCTCGATTGGGGCATCCCCGTCCCCGTTGAAGGCTGGGATGGAAAATGTCTCTATGTCTGGTTCGAGGCCGTCATCGGCTATCTCTCCTCACCGATTGAAATGGCGAAAGTTAACGGTACCCCCGATGCCTGGCAGGATTGGTGGACAAATCCCGATGCCCGCCAGCTCCATTTTATTGGCAAAGATAATATCTTTTTCCACACTGCTCTTTGGCCTGCTGAGTTAATGGGTGCAGGAACAAAATTTATGGAGATATTTGCTGAAGAAGAAAAACCCCTCACCCTTCCGCACGACGTACCCGCTAACCAATTCATGAATCTCGAAGGGCAAAAGATCAGCGGCAGCCGCAATTGGGCAGTCTATGGGCGGGACGCGCTGAGTCGCTACGACCCCGATGCACTGCGCTATTATCTGACGGTCAATATGCCAGAAAGCAAAGATTCAGATTGGGATTGGGAATTCTTCGTCGCCCATAATAATAATGAGTTGGTCGCCAACTGGGGCAATCTCGCCAACCGCGTCCTTTCCTTCTGCTATAAACACTGGGAAGGCCATATCCCGGATGTGGATGAGAGCACGCTTCGCCCCGCTGATCTGGACTTGCTCGGCGTGATAGAAACAGGATTCACCTCCGTGGGCGATCTGCTCGAAGCCGTCAAAATTCGCTCTGCGCTGAACGAAGCAATGAGACTTGCCACCGAAGTCAATAAATATCTCGATACTTCTGCTCCATGGAAAGAATTGAAAGTAGACAGAGAAGAAGCCGCAAAATCGGTCTATACCGCCCTCAAAGCAATAGACTCGCTCAAAACCATCTTTGCCCCATTTTTACCCTTTACCAGCGAAGCCCTGAACAAAACCTTCGGATACGAAAAGCCACTCTTCGGCGAACAATTCGTTGAAACGATCGAAGACAATCTCGGCACCCATACCGCCCTGCGATATCGTGGCATTGAAGGTCAGCAATGGAAAGCCAGCGAGCTAAAACCCGGCGCGGCTTTCAATAAGCCAAGTCCGCTTTTCAAGAAGTTGGATAAGGAAATCGTGGAAGCGGAGAGGGCGAGATTGGGATAACAAACCTAGAAGGCGGATGTTATTTTGACGTCCGCCTTTTATTTTATATTGCTTACTAAACTCTCATTGCAAAAGGAAACAGGGACAATAGCCATCCTAAAACCAACAGCTACTTCAAAACCACTTACTACGCCCGGTTTACGAGTAGAACAACGTACATCAATACGATTATCAAAATAAGAACCACCACGCAAGGCATAGCTATCAAAAGGTTTCCCCACCTCACGCCCATCATCAACTACATAAGGATACAATGCGTACCTACTCCTTGTCCACTCGCAAATATTCCCCGACATATCTGACACACCGTATGGACTATCACCATAACCATCATAAAAATTAACAGGAGTAGTAGTACCTTTCCCATTCTCTCGAGAATTGCAAAAGGTACTATCAAATTTGTTTCCCCAAGGCCAGAGTTGACCATCTTCACCTCTTGCTGCTTTTTCCCATTCAGCTTCAGAAGGAAGACAAAAAGCATAACCATCTGGCAAGCTACCAAGAGTTGTTTCCTGCAACCATAGTGTAAACGCTTTTGCTTCTCTCCAATTCACTTTTGTTACTGGATGATTAGCCTCACCCTGAGGTAATTGAAAAGAAGTCCCTGAAGACCTCACAAATTGAGAAAATTGAGTATTAGTCACGGGATAGCGGGAAATCCAATATTTATAAGGTAAGTCAACCACGTGCTTAGGCCCCTCATAAATATTCGCAATTTCTTCTTCAGCTCCCATTATAAAGCTCCCTTTAGGCACTAACAAAAAATCTATCCCTCCATACAAAAATAGCCGATGCCCCTTTGTTGTGTATTTCTTCTCCAACGGAATCAAAAGCTTTTTGCTATCGGCTCGCGTTTTCAAGCTACGTAGTAGCCTACCGTAGGCCCACTGTTTTTGTTCATTGGGGAAATAATCCGTGTATTGAAGTTTCCGTAACTTCCTAGGGAGTATACATTCTTCAAGTCTCAAAGGCAGCAAAAAAATAGTATCTTCTGGCATTCTTAAGGCAACATCTAAGACGATTCTTAATTCCTTTTGAACATATCCCTCTTTGTTAATAGAGCTATCAGAAAGACAAATAATAACAGCATCCGTATCTTCAGCAGCCTTTTCTATTTCCACATCCCAGTCTTGTCCAGGCAGTAATTTTTCCTCATCCAGCCAAGGATCAATCCAGCTCTCGGCACTGAGGCGTTGATATAGTTCACGCACAGCAACTTTATCTTCTGATGCGTGGCAGAGAAAGACTTTCAGTTTTCGGTTGTTGGTTTTGGTCATAGGATTCCCAATTTGAGCAAAGTTTTGGTTATTATACCAAGCAGGTACTGAGCTTCTTGGAGAAGCTCAGTACCTCGTGAATGCTCAGTACCTACTTTTCAAACACTACCAGCGCATTTCCCTACGCGCCTGCTTCACCAAATCCACAAACTCTTCCATCGCATCTTCTCTATAAAAATAATCTTCCAGCC
>CAYMSW010000073.1:0-2633 GCA_964393215.1 Candidatus Woesearchaeota archaeon | reverse complement strand
ATTGTTGAAAGATTGGACAGATTAGCAAGAGAATATCGTATTCAAGAATCTCTGATTATCTATTTGGCATCTAAAAACATTACCCTGATAAATGCAGGGACTGGGGAAGATGTCACTAAAGCAATCAATTCTGACCCTATGAAAAAAGCATTGATACAGATGCAGGGTATATTTGCAGAATTAGAAAAGAATCTGCTGGTGAAGAAATTAAGAACAGCAAGGGAAACTATTAGAGCAGAAAAAAAGTGTGAAGGAAGAAAAGGGTATAATGATAATCCTCAAAAAAGGGATTTATTATTAAAAACTATCAAAAAATTGCGAAGGAAACCCAGAGGCAAGAAACGAATGACCTATGCTGCTACTGCTGCCAGATTAAATGAAATGAATATAGAAAGTTTAACCGGCAAAAAATGGTCTGGGGCAATGATACAGAATTTCTTGAAACGATTTGGGAAATGACTTGGGAAAACTAATATTTTTTGGAAAATTTATTAGTTTCACAAATTCAAAAACTAATAATTTTTTGATTAAATTCTTCAGCACGGAAGAACTGCTGAGAAACTTCAAATAAAAGATACTGAAATATCCATAGGGTTGAAAAAAGATACCTTTTGTTCCTTTTGTGGATATAATTCTATAAATCGTATTTTTTTGTATAAAATATAATAAAAAAAATGACTTATTATTATTTTATACATTTACTGAAAACATCCACAAAAGGAACAAAAGGTGAATTTTATTATTCAAACTTGGATATTCTTAAAGTTTGGGTATCTTATATTTTCCATTTATCTGTAATTTCTGGATTTACAACATATTTTTCTGATGGTCTGCCACCCGTTTTGATAATGTTCAATTGGAGATAATTTTTATCTACAAGAATGCTTAAAGGTTCATCTAATTCAGAGGATTTTTTGAAAGTGCCTTTTAGAGAACTATGACACTCCCTTTTTGAAAAACTCTCCAATTGATTTCTTTTTACCCATCTAATTATTTTTTGGGTATGAGATATTGATTCATCTCCTCCCATTAGTTCAATTGCAAGTTTTGAGTGATTTGAAAAACATTCTCCCAATTCTATTGATTTTTCCATAGTGGTTGAACTGATTTCTTTTTTCCAAGGTTCGTCAGGATTGTTTGCACAATGCAAAATCCCTGATATTCTAATAACTGCCCCTGCTAATTTTCCTCCCCAATCTGATAAGAACTCAAAATCTCCTCCTTCTCTAAATTCCTTTTCAATATCTAAAGAAAAATTACGCCACTTATTGTGTGCTTCATTAGATAATTTCAATTTATATGGAATTGTTTTTCCAAAGTTGTCTGTCAAATCCTCTCCAAAACCATTATTTGAAGATGGAATATCAAGGAGTGTAAAAATCAATTTTTCATAATCATTGGATATTTTATCAGGAACTGGTTTTGATATTAGGTCTCTATAACCAAGATTAGATTTAGGAATAAAATATAAAAATCTTCCAATCAGTCCTCTACCTCTGAAAGATGGTTTTTTTGAAAGCCCCATTATCACATCAGGTTGAACTGTAAGTCCTAAAGAGAGAGCAGTATTTTCAATTTTCACAGGTGATTTTGAACCTCTATCAATCCTCACATCACCTCCTGAATGCCCCTGTAAAAACAAATCTAAATTTGGGACTCCTTTAGAATATCTACCAGAAATAGTCTCAAATATCCCTCCTTCATCAGACAGGATACTCATTTTTCCATTTTGTTTTGCCATTATAACACCCAGTTGTTCAGGTGTTATATCTTGTGCCCATATTTGAGGATATTCAGGAATCTCTTCCATAGATGATTCAATTTCTATTATTTCTTTTTGGATTTCCTCCAGATTTTCTTTCTTTTTTCTTCCATACTTTTTTCTGAGTTCATTCAGTCTTGTTTCATCATTTTTTTTCTTGGATATTTTTTCATCAATCAAGGGTTGTAGTTCACTACATTTTTTGTTTTCCCATTTTAATAGTGGTGATGTGATTTTTGATAAAACTGCTGATTTTCTATTAGCAGGAGGAAGAGAAACCATTGTCCATAAATTTAAGGGTTCAAAGTAGTCATTATTTACCTCAACCACAAACTTTTTTTGTAAAGTTGTTGCTATAGTTACAAGTGCCAAAGACAATGAAAGTTCAAGAGGTGTCTCTGTAGCATCAGAAACTGCGCTTACCATCTTTCCTAAAATACCAGACAACAAATTTGGATTTATTTTTTCACCTGTCTCTTTTTTTAGAGGGACAATTTTTTTCCAAGGTGACAAACTATAGGTTTTTTTTAGTGCCATTAAAACAGCATCTTTTCCCTTAGCAATAAATAAATCATTGAAATCACTATTTACAGGACAAAGACATATATCAGAACCAGTTTTCATTGATGCTTTTTCTGCATATATTTTGCCTGCATTTTTTCCAGTTCTCTTTTCTGTCTCAATATCATTGTCTGCACAAATAACCTGCTTTTTATCAGAATATTTGTTTTTGAAAAATTCAGAGACCCCCACCATATTCCCAGCAGTGAAACATATAACTACAGGAACATTTGAAACTTGATGAATTGTGGCACCGGTTGTTGATCAGCGTGCAATAATGACCCCTACATAATAAAATCAGCGTCGAATA
>CAYMSW010000072.1:0-2641 GCA_964393215.1 Candidatus Woesearchaeota archaeon | reverse complement strand
GAGGGGTCAAAATTGGGCGCTGACAGGGGGTCATTTTTCGACGCTGATTGACAACTAGCTTGACCATGACAGGTATTAGCAAGGATGAATTCTATAAAATGTTGAGTGAATTATCACACATGACACAGAAAATGATCATTGCCTCCTCATCGGAAAACAAAGCCTTAATCGATATGATTAACACTGGAAACGTCCAGGCATGTATCACGTCCCCCTTCAGCAGGGAAGATCTGCTCCAGCAGGCTGAAACCTGTCTGTCAAACTACAGAAAGGAAAAGAAAAGAAGGCAATTCAAAAGACTTGTTTCACGTCAGAACCGGCAACTTTATAAAACCGCGAAAAATTTAAACAAAAAGCAGGCACAAACCAAACAATTATTCAGTGAAAAAAAAGCCCGGATTATTGTACTGAAAGCCCAAAAAAAGCAGATCAACAAACAGCTATCTTTAAGTGAGGATATCTCGCTCGAACGGTATATTGATCACAAGGAAACAGAACTAAAACCTGAAGCTTTCCAGCAGGCTTTTTTTTTAATCAAACACGAAATAGATCAACTGATTGACAAATTTGCACAGAGCAGTTTTGCCGACTGGAAGGCTCCTGCTTTGACAATACATGCTCAAAATGGTGAAGGGCATACAGAACATCTTGATTTGATTCAGGCTATTGAAAAATATGCCCTGATCCACTCCCTGGCAGCCGCTCCCGGCTCAGATGTAGATGGGGTCTTTGCTGCTGACAGCGGCATAGAAACCTTTGTAGAGCTTGTCATTTCAGACGACCGTATCGATGCCCGCTTGAAACGCAAAAAAGAGCTTTCAAAAGACATTGTAAATTTGACCTCCGTGCTTGACTTTCTGCAATTTCATCAAATTACATATGGCATTGCAGGTGATGAAGAAATTGAAGAATGGCTGGATAATGAAAAGGAAGAGACCATTATTATTGCAAAAGGGGACCAGCCAGTTGAAAGTCACAACGGCAGAGTCGAATACTTATTTCAGACGGCCTATACCAATCCTGGAAAAATACACAGGGATGGTTCCATAGATTTCAGGGACAGAGGCGATGTTCCTTATGTTGAAAAAGGCAACCTTCTTGCAAAAAAAACAGCACCGGTAAGGGGCTCTGCCGGGATCGACATCTACGGGAATGAAATTTCTGTGCCGGAACCTGACGATCCTTTGTTTGCAGCAGGATCCGGCACAAGACTCTCGGACGACAGTCTGTTCATTTTCGCCGATGCAAACGGACAGCCTCATGTTGATGCCATGGGAACGGTTACAGTTAACCAGGAAATCGTCATTAAGGGGGATGTCGATTTTGAAACTGGCAATATCAACTTTGATGGTAATATAGTTGTTAAAGGAACTGTTAAAGACGGTTTTCATGTCAAAGGGGTTAGCCTCACTGCAAATGAGGTTGAAGGGGCGACCATTGAACTGACAGGGGATTTGAATGTTTCCAACGGATTGAGGAATACCACCATCATCACGGTGGGTAATGTTTATACGAAATTTATCAATAAATGTAACATACTGGGATTTGGAAGCTTTACCGTCTTAAAAGAGATTGTAGATTCAAGGATTATAGTCGGTGGAAAATGCAATATGCCTACAGGACACATAATTGCCTCATATGTGAGTGCCAAGGCAGGAATTGAGGCAAGGAACATCGGAACGGTTTCTTCATCTGCACCGGATCTGAGAGTTGGGTTTGATGATCATGTTGAGAAATTGGAAAAAGAAAATGAAGAAGAGCTAAAACAGTCACTGGATCAAATCGCTGATTTTAAGGATAAGATAAAAAAACTGAAGGGGAAAGACAAGCAATTGCATCAGGATATTTCTGAAAACGCATTCATCCAAGACAGGGCGATTGTTGAAATGCGGCAATGCGAAAAGCAGATCCCGGAAGTTGAAGCTTCGGGGAATATCGCATCACTTCAGAAACTTCAAACCTCTTTAGAAATGTTCAAAAAAAAGGAAGCAACCGCTGAAGCTGAGATCAACAGGCTTTTTGAAATCCAGGATAAAGTGGGTAACAATATAGAGGAGTTCAATGAAAAAATACGTTCTCTTGAAGATAAGAATATAGCTTTTGTAACAGAGAAAAGACGACTTGCAGAATTCAAAAAAATAACACAGGCCGATCCTGTTGTTATCGTGGGACAAACAATTGTTCAAGGAACTCGGATCACATCCCCCAAGGCTTCATTACTTCTTAAGGAAACCCAACACAGATGTACGATTAAAGAAGCAAAACAAGACGAGAACATCATACCGTTTTATGAGATGCAAATCACAAAAAACACATAGTTTACATGAGCAGATAAGTTGTCTTAGTATTTTATCAAACGCTATATTGGGGTTTTTCACACAAAACCGCTATTGTAATACGCTTGAGGGGTCTGAAGTCCAATGGAACGAAAACGTACGCTAAGGATTCTTAGTCTTCTTCATCTTCGTCCTCCCATTCGATCAATTTATCCAACTGATCGTCAACTTTCTTAAGACGAGCTAAACGGGTTTCAAGATCAGATATACTAGAATAAACTTCTCCTTGGATGGCATCAAACATTAAATTCAATGTATCCATTCACGGGGTGAAGCAGGCAAACCCGATCAGATCCAAGATAGAT
>CAYMSW010000071.1:0-2677 GCA_964393215.1 Candidatus Woesearchaeota archaeon | reverse complement strand
CACGTTGGGCAGGGCAAATTTCCTTTTAATCCAGTTTTTATTGGTCTCTTCTGTGAATATGTCACTGTTTTTTAGCTTTGTTTTTACAACTTTCCCTTCTTCAAGATTGTATGTAGTCGCTTTAATCGCTCCTATCTTTTCCTCGTTTCCATCCCGGAATAGTGGGATGGCAACATCTGCCCAGTCAAATCCAAGGTTATCCAGTATCTTGATCCTGAAATGTCGTTTAAAAAAGAGTTGAAATCCTTTCTGACCTTGTGAACTTTCACCCTCTCTCACCCTTGTGGTTACATAACGAAAATGTGAATAACCATAATCAAATATGTAGTAAGCGTGTGCGTTTGAATCAATCGGACAATACTCAGCTGTTAGCTCTTCCATGCTCACTTTTCCATATTTGGAAGGGCTTTTCTGGGAATAACTGCCCACAACTGTCGAAAAAGATATGATTAGTCCGGCCAGGAACCTGATAGATCTATTCATTGTTGGAGATAATTAAAACCAATTAATAACTTGAAAAAGGATGTTAACTCTTATTTAAGACAATGAGTTCATTTTGCTTATCAATAACCACCTGGTAGAACTGTTTGATGATTTCGTACTCTTCCGGTAAATAAAGACTCTTGTTTATAAGAAAGTGTGTAGTAACGAACAAACCATCACCGGACTTGATCACCTGGAAAATATATTTGGCACTATTGTCAGGCATTTTGATAACTAGTGGTTTGGGAAGCTCAGATACCACATAGTCCTTGGGAAGGTTAATGAATGTATTTTGTTGGATGACATATGGATAGTTAAACTCCACAGGATAGTCACGCTTCTCCAATCTGAAGGGGTTACTGTCAAAAAAGGGATCAAATACGGTTGGAAAGTATATGATGTCGTTTGCATCCTCAACATAATCATTCTGCGTAACATCATATGTGAGAGTGAGATCGCATTCCATGCTGTCCAGACCTTCCACCTGTAGATTGATTACACTAGCCTCCTGATACTGTTCATCAAGAGATTCGGCGAACTCCGTCACATCATCGTAGCTTTTTATTCTCTTCTTATATTGATAAGAAGCATAATCTTTCAGCACTAGTTTTCTTGACCCGGATAGTGTTAAATCATCGGAAAATGTTAACGCATAGTTGGATACAAAATGATAAGGCCTGTAATCCATTAAACTGATCCATTCCAGTTCAGGACTGCCGATTACCCTCCCCTTATCATTCAAGCATCTTACCGGAAGCATATTGATCTCACCGTAAGGGTCTGTGGCATCCAGGAGATAAGTCTCATTTTCGACTTTGACTATGGCTATCACATAGTTAAATCGGCTTAAGGAGGGATGCGACGGATGAATAATACCATTCGCCTGGGTACTTAGGACCACCGGATAAGATTCTAAACCCAGATCTCTCAATAAAGCCACCAGGTTCAGATTTACGTCGGCACAATTCCCCTTGCCATCCTTATAAGCCTTGGCAAGTGAATTGGATGCATATTTAGTATTAATACCGTTCCAAACAAGGTTTTTCTGAATGTAGTTGTATGCTAAATTCACAAGCGGTAAACCTTCCGCTTCAGTACTCCTCATTAGCATAACGGCCTCTTTCAGGTGACCGCTTCTGTTAATGGCATTTCCGAAACTGGTGCTTTTCACAAGTGTTTCATCAACCTTTTTCCAGGTGGTGGTATAGTACCTGGCTATGCGACCTGGAAAATCTGTTTTTTGCAGCTCAAATTCAATCTTAGTCAGGTAATTGTCCTCGGTACGAAGGTATTTTTCAAAAGGAAAAGCCGGAACCTCCTTTGCTTGATAATGGTAAGTGTTATCCCTGTATTGAATCTTCGAAGTAGTTGATTCTTTAACCTTTGTCATACTGTTTGTATTCTCTACGTAAGTAATGGCTATTTCTCTCCGTGCTGAGCCTTCTTCAGAATGAATGGGGAAGTAACCTCTGTGCGTTTGATTGAAAACATAATACTCCGGAATATGTACCAGATATTCACTAAACATCACAGGGATAGTACCTTGAAACTCCCATTCCCTTAAATTGAAGAAGAAATCAGAGATGATGGTATACTCCACCTCAATTACTGATCCCTCTTTCACATTGGGCATGGCAAACTTCTCCTGTATCCAGTATTTATTGGTCTCTTCTCTGAAAATGTCGTTTTTATTAAGCTTCGTTTTTACGACTTTTCCATTCTCCAGATTATACGTAGTAGCTTTAATGGTCCCTATTTTCTCTTCATCACGATCCCGGTATAGAGGAATCTCAACATCTGCCCAGTCAAAACCCTGATTATCCAGGATTTTTAACCTGAAATGCCTTTTAAAAAGAAGTTGAAATCCTTTCTGGTTTTGCGAGGATTCCCCTTCTCTCACTTTTGTGGTAGCATACCGAAAGTGGGAGAAGCCATAGTCAAAAAGATAGTAGGCATGCGCATTTGAATCAATGGGGCAATACTCTGCTGTCAGCTCCTCAACACTCACTTTTCCAAATTTAGAGGGGCTTTTTTGCGAATAACTTCCGACAGCTACCGACAAAAGCAATAGCATTCCAACCAGGTACTTAAAAGATCTGTTCATTTTTTCCAATGTTTGATATTTGTAATAACGGGCGCAGTGACTTATGGTAAGTCCGTACGCTGAATTCCATGCTGTTCAATTAAAACTAGT
>CAYMSW010000070.1:0-2696 GCA_964393215.1 Candidatus Woesearchaeota archaeon | reverse complement strand
GGCTGGAAGATTATTTTTATAGAGAAGATGCGATGGAAGAGTTTGTGGATTTGGTCAAACAGGCGCGTCGGGAGATGCGCTGGTAACTTAAAAGAAAACTTCGGAAGTCTTCAAGACTTCCGAAGTTTGTTGTATGAGCCCTGACGTGTTTTTCGCGAAGCATCCCCGAAGGGGGAAAACCTGTCAGGGCTTTACATTTTCAAATCTTTTGCTGTGAAGGATATCAAGGCTCTTGCACACAAATTCCTAGCGCGGCTTCGACATCATTGAGCCACTTGTATCTCGTCGGGACACCAACCACGATCTCATCTTCCTGAATGGTTTTGTAGTTGGGGTATTTGTTGATCTCAAAAGGGGAATACTCGATGAAATTCCACGTCTCGGAATCAAAGGTGGTCCAAGACAGCTTTTTACCATCAATGGCAGCCTGGATCCGGTCGCTGTGGTCGAGTTGGGGAATATCCCCGCTGGGGAGTGTGACCTTGTAAGTGAAATGCCTACGGCGGAGGGGCCATATACAAATTCCCTGGAACGCATATTCGCAGTGTTCGTAATAGTAATGCGACCAAGCTTCGACAGTTTGCTCCGGAGAGACGTAGCAATCATTACTGGTTTGTACGTTGCCGATGAGCAGGGGTTTTGCGTGGGAGAGGGAAATCGCCAGAAAACCGGCAAGCAGAAAGGTGGTGCCTAATGCTGCGATAAGTGTCAGTTCTTTGATGTTGTTTTTCATAAGGTTTTCCCAGAATCTCCCCAGTTATACTCGAAAACTGAAAATCATGGAATAAAGAATATCGTATAATAGTGAAAACACTGTATTGATCGGGAATGCTATGACCAAAACCAACAACCGAAAACTAAAAGTCTTTCTCTGCTATGCATCAGCCGATAAAGCTGCTGTGCGTGAGCTATATAAACGGCTGAACGCGCGGTTGTGGTCGCCGAATATGCCGAAATTCTTGGTGAAAGTTACTGGGCAGAAGACAGCGACCTCGACGATGTCTATGACGAAGCCCGCCGCCTTGAAGATTATTTCGGCCGAGAAGATGCGATGGAAGAATTTGTAGATTTGGTCAAACAGGCAAGAAGGGAGATGCGCTGGTAGATAAAGGAAATAGGAAACAGGTGATTAGGGATTAGGAAAAAACAGATAGCTTTGTACGAGACCTGACAGATTTTAAAAATCTGTCAGGTCTTTTGCTATAATAGCTAGAGTTTCATTGTAATGGTATGCCTATAATTGAAGCCACGAGCCTGCAAAGTGAGGAGATAAATAAATGTTGCGTTTGGTAACTAAGAAAAACGGGTTTTCAGGCATGGGAAATTGCCTGTCTTTAGGATTATCAAAACAGTATTACTACTTCATCTTGAATGGCAAAAATAAATACCCAATTAAATTTGGCCCATGGAAGAAACAAGAACATGATGATATTGTCGTGTATCAACAAAATTTCCCTTTTAGACTTGGCGTAGATGAACGAAAAACATATTGGTTGTTTTCTGATAAGTTATATTGGACACATGAAATTCTATCAAATGAAGATGTACATGCCCTTCTCCTTGATAAAGAGCGAAGAAAAAGACGGACAATAGAACGAGCACAGTCCAGAGTGAATATAGAGTTATCTTCCAAGGTTGGTAGAGCATCTATTCCTGATGATGTGAAAACTTTTGTTTGGCAGCGAGATAAGGGACGATGTGTGAAATGTGATAGCAATGAAAAACTGGAGTTTGATCATATAATCCCGTTGTCTATGGGCGGAAGTGACACCGCGCGTAATATTCAATTGCTATGTGAGATTTGTAATCGAGAAAAAGGCGGCAATCTTATTTGATTCTGCTCTTTAGAAAACCATCTTGCTTGATTAAAAAACGGATGTCATTTTGACATCCGTTTTTCACTAATATCTAATTGCTTTTTGCCTACTGACCTCTCTACCCTAACCTCGCCCTCTCCTCTTCAACCACCTCTTTATCCAACTTCTTAAAAAGCGGGCTTGGCTTATTAAAGGCGGTGCCAGGTTTTAGCTCGCTGGCTTTCCATTGCTCACCTTCTACGCCCTTATAGCGCAGGGCGGTATGGGTGCCAAGATTATCTTCGATGGTCTCAACGAATTGCTCTCCGAAGAGCGGCTTTTCGTAGCCGAAGGTTTTGTTCAGGGCTTCGCTGGTGAAGGGCAAAAATGGCGCAAAGATGGTTTTGAGCGAATCAATTGCCTTGAGGGCGGTATAGACTGATTTTGCGGCTTCTTCTCTGTCTACTTTCAGTTCTTTCCATGGAGCGGAGGTATCAAGATATTTGTTCACTTCGGTTGCCAGTCGCATTGCTTCGTTCAACGCAGAGCGGATTTTGACGGCTTCGAGCAAATCGCCCACGGAGGTGAAGCCTGCTTCTATCACACCGAGCAAGTCCAAATCAGTGGGGCGAAGCGTAGATTCATCTACATCTGGAATTTTTCCTTCCCAGTGTTTATAGCAAAAGGAAAGCACGCGGTTAGCGAGATTGCCCCAGTTGGCGACCAACTCATTATTATTGTGGGCGACGAAGAACTCCCAATCCCAATCCGAGTCTTTTGATTCGGGCATGTTGACCGTCAGATAGTAGCGCAGCGCATCGGGGTCGTAGCGAGTTAGGGCATCGCGCCCATAGACTGCCCAATTGCGGCTGCCGCTGATCTTTTGCCCTTCGAGATTCA
>CAYMSW010000069.1:0-2711 GCA_964393215.1 Candidatus Woesearchaeota archaeon | reverse complement strand
CCATTTTTAAAACTACCGAAACATCACAGAAAACCTTTAAAAGCTTAAAATCTAATAAATACTATCCAAAAAGGAGGTAATACTCATGAAAAAGAAGGGTTGGATCGACTGGCTAGCTTACATCCTTGTTATTGTAGGAGGTATTAACTGGGGTCTATATGCATTTGATTGGAACTTAGTTAACCTAATTTTCGGCGCAGTAGCATGGCTAGAAACTTTAGTATATGTGCTAGTTGGACTTTCAGCAATATATATGATATTTAAGAAGAAATAAAATATCTTTTCTTTTTATTTTTTTTAATAACAACGAACTACTTCTAAGTAACTCGTAGAATCTATAAACTCACAATTTTCCTGACTAACATCAACCGCAGCATAATTTCCGCTACCACCACAAGACTTACTATCATCTATATATCCTTCGTAACTCAAAGATCTGCAATAACTTTCAGCTGCAATTTCACTACATTCTAAACCATATCTAATCCCATTTTCAGCAATACATAAGTCCTGCTCGACAATAACAGAATCAATATTAACGCCGGCAGTAAAGGCAAATCCAGTCATAAACCCAGAATCGTTCAAAACATACAATGAAACAGCCAACATACCAATACTAAGCAGAAAAATAAAAGCAAAAAACAAATGCCTCTCTGATTCTCTCCTCTTTTGCTTCCTAGAAATCTTCTTCCTTTTGGCCATTAGAAAATATAGGATAAAAAGAAATATATAAACCTATTGTTTAACCTTAGCAATGAATGCAAAAAACAAAGCTCCAGCAACAAAACTAAAGAAATAATTAATATTATTTAAAACAAAATCTCCAGCAAACAATAATATCAAAGGAACCAAAAAGAACACTAACTCATAATACCACAGATTTATTCTTTTTCCAGAATAAAATAAAGTTCCGTACGAAAGACCAAATATAAAGATTAAAGCAGTAATACTAACTAAAAAATTAACAGAAACAAAACTAGCTAACAAAATTAATAACCCCAAATAAAAATAACTCTTATTTAATTTGTAAAAGAACAACAAACCAGCAATAAAAGATAAAGCAGTTCCAACACCAAAACTAACATTATACAGGGCAAAAATAATTAGAACAAAAAGAACAATCCTTTCCAATAAAATAAAATACTTTTTACCGGGAATTAATTCTTCTTTAGTTCTCCTAGCTATAAAAGCACCAACTAATAATCCAACAAAAGCAATTGCCCAGTATAAGTAAATCATAATTTTAAACAAAATTCAATTCTTAAATAGTTTTCTAAAAACTCTAATTTTCCAAAGCTTCTAAAGCCCAATTAAAAACCTCATCATATGACTCTTGAGTTCCTTCTCTCAATTCATCAGTATGTGTAGTCAAAGTACCTTTTCTAAAGTCTGCAAAATAATTAGTTCCATCTTCTGCAAAAACACTTACCCATTCAGCATAATCTCCAGTTCTTGGCAACATACCTTTGAGTTCCAATTCCAACCTTAAAGATTCTGTGTCCCCATGATATAACCCTCTAGCATTAAGTTCATTCATTCTAGCTTCAGCCTTAGAAGTTGACACTGAAATAGCATCAATTTGTCCATCTTTATTGAAATCAAAATACATCCCGTAGAGACCATTAATTTCAGTAAAAAAACTATGGCCTAACGGATTTGAAATTACTTCCAATCCACCCAAATCAACACGCCTAGAAGGAACTCTAACTCCATTAAGGGTAACAACACCCTCTCTTACTCTATCATCAGAATACATTTCCCTTTCTAAATTAAAAACATCTTGATCTGATACAGCATAAGCTAAATTTGCGGCTGCCAATCCAGCCAACATTGTATTTAGTATTTTTCCCATTTTTCAATAAAATTGTAGAATATTTCCTCTTTATAAACCTTTCTAATCTTTACCACTAATTGGTGGTGTATATATAAAATCATCAATACTATATGAATAGGAAATAACATCACCTGGAATCTCCTCAAAATTCGAAATAATTATATCATTTTCTAAATCAAAATATCCAACCAAAGGCCCATCTATGCCAGTTTCTATATTTACTCCTCTTCCGAAGGCATATGCATATAAAACATTATTTTCTCTAGAACGCATAAAAGCAACCCTATCAACTCGAAGCTGATTTGTATTAACAAAATCTGCAAGTTTCCCTTCAAGATTTAAGTTGATATCATTTAAAAACAGCATAACAACTAAATCATCAACTGCGGGATCATTAAAATAGGGATCACTTTGTACCATTACTGCGTTCCATGTAGTAGAAGATTCTAAATTCACATAATTATCTGCACTTATACGTCCAAAAGATAAGAACTTAACAACCTTAGCAGTTGCGGCTAAAAAATCACCAAAACCTTTTACTTTCTTAACAAGATTAACTAACTCATCGCCACCCACATAAAGATTATTCGGATCATCAGAATAAAATCTTAATTCAACATTATTACCCCTTTTTTGAACTTCTCTTATCCTGCCCAAAGGCAAATCAGTATCCATTCTATCAGAAAAAGTGTCCGAAGAAATTAAAGTATCTTGAGCAGTTATCTGAGCCAAATTAAAAATAAGTTCAAACCCTTCATCCTTTATTCCTGATTTTCTCCTCCTCATACCACTAGGATCAACATAATTCATAGGATTATTACTAACATAACTATAAGCATGATTATCTTTAATAGGATCTACAGAAGTAAACCTTCCA
>CAYMSW010000068.1:1458-2733 GCA_964393215.1 Candidatus Woesearchaeota archaeon | reverse complement strand
CCGGAGATGTCAAATCTGGAAATTGATGATCTTGATTTATCTGAAGATATCAATCTTACAGCACCGGTCGTTGCATCTATTTCAGCCACAGATCAGTCTGGAATTGAAAAAGTGGAGTTCTATGTTGATGATGTGCTTGTACACACAGACACTGACGGCAGTGACAATTATTCCTATTACGTTGATCATTCACAGTTTTCTGACGGCAGCCACACCCTGAAAATTATCAGCTACGACCCCTTTGGCAACACAGCAGAAGAAGAGGTGTCATTTCAAACCGCCTTCAACAGCCCGCTGATTAGCGGCAACGCTACCATGCAGGTGAGCACTTCACAGACCCTATCCATCATGAATTACCAGACAGGGAAAACCTATACATGGCGTGTTGAAAATGGCTTTGGTACCCTTGACAGCATCAGTGGGGAGAGCGTGACTTTTACAGCACCGGATTCAAATCCGGACTGCGCAAGCAACGCTATCATAAAAGTAACGGATAGTGATGGCAACAGCGGGTTGCAGACCATTTCAGTCAGTGCTTCTGAAAGTACAGTTCTGGCCTTTGCCATACACGATGCCAATTGCAGCATCACCGGCTATGACAATCCTCCACGATGGGCTTATGGGTTTAGCGCGGATGGGTACGGCTGTAACGGGAGCTTTGTCGGAACTACGAATCCGTCCGGAGGAGGATGGAGTTATAGCCATTGGCCGGATTGGTGTGACGCCATTACACCGGGACCAACTGTAGACCTGAGAAGTCCTGAGATGATCGCGGAGGGGTGTTGTCCTGATTTTACTCCGGATCCCGAAAATCCTACAGACGACGATCATGGCGATTCCGGCGACGACTGTCCGGTATGCGACGAGTCAAAGCGCGGCAATCCGATCTCCATCTATAATGGCAACAATTATGAAAACGAAGAAGATGTGCGTTTTTCATCTTCCGCGGCAACACCGCTATTATTTATCCGTGCCTACAACAGCCGTTCCACAACAGAGGGTCCCCTTGGATATGGCTGGACCCATGCCTACAACCATAAGCTGTTCAGTAAAGTGCCTCATTACGGCAAAAGCTACCTGAAGATCAAAGATGATACAGGCAGGGGGATCTATTTTCGGTACATTGGAGACGGAAATTACAAAGGGGCTTTCAATGAAAGGTCAACTGTTGAAAAAATAGGTAGTGAATATGTCTGGGAGCGAATTGATGGCAGGCAAATGGGATTTAATACATCAGGACAGCTTTCCTGGATAGATGACAGGTTGGGTAACCGA
>CAYMSW010000068.1:0-1358 GCA_964393215.1 Candidatus Woesearchaeota archaeon | reverse complement strand
AAAGGTGTTACTATTGATTACACTAGTGAGAGCGAAATAACGGTTACAGATGCCTATGGCATTTCCGAGATCTTCACCATAGGCAGGGTTACTAGCAAAAAACGTGTTACCGCAGTCACTACTTCCAGTGGTTGCGCCACATGCGGCAACGATGTGGTTCGCTTGCAATACGACCGGGCCATGCGGATAATCGAGGTGGAATATGCAAATGGCCGAATTGACCAGTATGGAAATCATGACAGCCGTGGTAATGCCGGAACTGTCACCACTGGCATCGGAACGCCTGATGAAAAGACAGTCACCTACACATTTCATCCCACAGAGAACATCTGGCTGACTCGTACTGAGACCAGTGTGCTTGGCTCCGGCAACCGGGTCACCATCCGTGATTATGACAGTGACGGCAATGCTGTTTCAAATGAAAACCCCGGAGTTCTTTTATACAGACGAATTGAACAGGGTTTTACTGCCTCAGCGACGGGAACTGTCACCCCTTATAACATCGTTACTGCCTATACCTATAATGCCAAGGGCCAGATGCTGACAATTGATGGGCCATTGCCAGGAACTCAGGACACCACCACATATACCTATGATGCAACCACCGGAGACCTTCTTTCTATCAACAGACCAATAGTCGGAACCACAATTTATGCAGGACATGATGGAGCCGGTAATCCTGCCCAGGTCACAGATCTCAACTCTAACAGTGTGACACTCGCTTATGACGGGAAAAACCGGCTGGTTTCCCAAACCGACAACTCAGACGGAAGCGTCCAATCAACTGTCTATAATGATGCAGGAGACCCTGAATCTGTCACCACCCATGCCGGCATTACAACCACCTATCAGTATGAAACAAGCTATGGCAGACTTGAGCAATTGACAGACCCGCTGAACAACTACATGGCTTATAGCTATGATACTCAAGGTAACAGAATAGAACAATCCATATACAACGCACTGGATCAGCGGCAATTCTACAAGCGCTTTGACTTCAATGGCCCGGACAAGCCCGGCAAACTATGGAAAGAGATTAACCCGGATGACACCTACACGGAATACGCCTATGATGAAGGCGGCAATGTTGCACAAGTCACTGACGCCAACGGCAAGGTTACAGATTATACCTATGATGAGCACAATCGCTTGCTAACTGTCACACAACCGGGAAATGTCACAACAACTTATGACTACGATGACAATGGCAATCTTATTTCTGTAACAGACGCCAAGGGGCAGGCAACAACTTATACTTACGACGATTTGAACCGGGTGGTTACCGAAACCTCTCCGGACACGGGCACTACAAGATATGCCTATGATGAGGCCGGCAACCTCACAAGTTTCTCCGACGC
>CAYMSW010000067.1:0-2850 GCA_964393215.1 Candidatus Woesearchaeota archaeon | reverse complement strand
ATTCCGGTGATCGTTCTGCCTCTTTTTTTGGTGGGCTGGATCTCATACGACCGATTGTATTTCAACACGCGGCAGGCCATTTTAGGGCAGATGGATACCGTACTCAACCAGGTGGCACTGCATGTCCGGTCGAGGATTCAAACCGCAGAATCCAATATCGCACTTTTTGCCAATTCGATTCTTCTCGAAAATTACATGCTGACCGACGATGAGGGGGAGCGTTACGGTCTCATGCAGCAGCCACTGTACCGACTCTTTTCCACATACCAAAAGGCTTACCCGGAATACTACGAAATCCGCATACTGCTGCCGGATGGATATGAAGATGCGCGCATCACCTCAAGGCCCGTCCCCAACATCAGGGAGGAAGAGGGTAACACTTTCTACTTCAAAGAGATGTCAGGTTTCGACAAAATGATTTACAGCACCTTTTTCCGAAATCCCGACAATGGAAGTGTCAGTTTCCTGATCGCGCAAAAACTGATCATATCCGATAAGAAAGTGAGTCCTGTCGGAGCCGAGCCGGTATTGAGAGGATACCTTGCGGTCACGGTGGATCTCGACTTTTTGGCACAACAAACCAACACAATAAAAATCGGCAAGACCGGATCCGTTTTTCTCACCGACAACAGGGGACGCATCCTGTTTCATCCCGAACCGTCCCGGGTTAATAAAATCCTGTCTAGGGCACTGATGGATTATGTTTCGGAGAAAAACGGTGAGGATATAATCGCCCATAAAGAATTAAGCGGAAAGCTGGTTTATTACTCGGGGAAAAGGCTGCATCGGCAGTTGGTTTTATTTGCCGCTCTCCCGGAATCTGAACTGTCAAAAGCCACCTGGGCATTGGGTGAAACCATTGCGGGCATAACCGTTGTTTCCATTATCTTTACCATCGGTTTGATTTTTCTCGCCTTAAAATTCTTCATCGTCCGTCCCATCCAGAAAATGAACAGCGCCATCCAAACTGTCGGAAAGGGTGATTTGGGAATACAGCTGGAAATACTCCACAAGGATGAGATTGGCATGCTGGCAGCCGAATTTAACAGAATGATCAGCAAACTTCGGAGACTGACGGTTTCCCGGGATTATGTGGATAGTATTTTAAGATCTATGAGTGATGCGGTCGTCGTCATCTCTCCCGGTGGAAAAATCGACAGGGTCAATCGCGGTGCCTGTTCTCTATCCGGTTATGATGAAACGGATCTCACAGACCGTTCCATGGATAGCTTATTTATGGAAAAAAGGAACTCGATAAAAGAGATCTTTTATCAAATAGATGAAGTTTCAAACATCGAAAAAACCGTCGTCACGAGAGAAAACCGCCATGTGCCGGTCCTGTTTTCGGGTTCAGCCATGCGGAATTCAACCGGGGAGATCGAAGCCATCGCCTGTGTGATAAAGGACATCACATCCCTAAAGCTGGCGGAACAGGAAAAGATCGACCTGGAAAAGAAACTGCATCGTTACCGTAAGATGGAGGCATTGGGTATTTTGGCAGGTGGTGTTGCTCATGATCTGAATAATATCCTCTCGGGAATCGTCAGCTATCCCGAACTTCTGCTGCTTGATCTCCCCAAAGATCATCCCATGAGAGGCCCGATACTGACGATCAAAAAATCGGGAGATAAAGCGGTTGCGATCGTACAGGATCTTCTGACACTGGCCAGAAGAGGGGTGGCGGTGACAACACCGGTAAACCTGAACCGGATCGTCTCAGACTACTTAAAGAGTCCTGAATATGAAAAGATGAAATTATACCACCGCGGTTTGGAACTAGAGACCCGTCTGGAAAATGATCTGTTCAATATTATGGCATCTCCCGTCCACATGTCCAAAACGGTCATGAACCTTATTTCCAATGCCGCAGAGGCGATGCCGGGGGGAGGCGATATAACGGTTGCCACCCGCAATTGCTATGTAGACCGACCGATAAAAGGATACGATGAAGTCAACGAAGGCGAGTATGTCACCCTCGTGGTTTCCGATACGGGTGAGGGAATTGCCCGTAAGGATCTGGACAAGATATTCGACCCGTTTTATACCAAAAAAGTCATGGGCAGAAGCGGATCGGGCCTGGGAATGTCCGTGGTTTGGGGATCCGTTAAGGATCATAACGGCTATATTGACATCGTCAGTATTCCCGGTCAGGGAACCACATTCACTCTGTACTTTCCGGTGACCCGGGAGCTGCAAATTCTCGATGAACCCATACCGACAATCGATAATATCAGCGGATCGGGTGAAAAGATTTTGGTGGTTGACGACATCAAAGTGCAAAGAAAAATTGCGGCCAGAGTTCTGAAGCGTTTGGGATATGCCGTGATGACCGTCCCAAGCGGTGAGGAAGCCCTCGCGTATCTTGCCGCCAACACAGTGGACCTGGTCGTTCTGGACATGATTATGGAACCTGGAATGGATGGACTGGACACCTATCGGAAAATCATCGATCTGAAACCCGGGCAAAAGGCCATCATCACCAGCGGATTCTCCGAAACTGAACGTGTCAAAAAAGCACTTGCTCTCGGTGCCGGTCAATATATAAAAAAGCCCTATTCGTTGGAAACAATAGGGCTGGCCATCAAACGTGAACTTGAAAAATGAAAATCAATCCCTCTCGAATGATTCCGACCCATAGAAAACCTCCGCAATGAGACCCCAAAAGACCTACCGCATACCGACTAAGTCAGTCTCTGTGGATCAGGAGATCAAACGCAGCCGGTTCATTGCAACTGTGGGAAGAATCGGCAGCATAAATGAAGCCACTGCCTTTCTCGAAAAAGCCAGGGTCCGTCATCCCGGAGCCCGCCATCACTGCTGGGCCTATATCGCCGGTCCGCCATCGGACGG
>CAYMSW010000066.1:0-3019 GCA_964393215.1 Candidatus Woesearchaeota archaeon | reverse complement strand
GAAATCCTCAAGATGATTCCCAGTTGTATATAACTGATGATCAGTTTGAAGAAATGTTTCCGGATGAAGAATCCTATGGACAGATAATTGCTGAAGTAGATATAAAAGATATAGATAAAGTTAATGAAAACATAGAAAAGAATCTTAGGAAATCTAGGGATCAGGAAGAAGGAAAGGAGGATTTTTATGTTCAATCTTTTAATGATTTAATAGAATCTTTTGCCAGTGCATTGAATATTATAATTGGTTTTGTTATAATGATTGCTTTAATCTCTGTTGTTGTTTCTACAATAAATACTGCTAACACGATGATTACTTCAGTCCTTGAGAGATACAAAGAAATAGGGGTTTTGAAAGCAATGGGTTCTAGGAATTCTAGCATATTTGAAATATTTTTGTTTGAGAGTGCATTCTTGGGTTTATTTGCTGGCTTAATGGGAGTTCTATTTGGTTGGATGGTCTCTTATGTTGGCGGAATTATTTTAGATAATCTTGGTTGGGGTTTCTTGCAACCTTACTTTTCAGTATATTTATTTGTGGGGTTGGTGCTCTTTGCTGGAATAACTGGTGCAATATCTGGCGTTTTCCCTGCAATAAGGGCTGCGAAGACTAATCCCGTAGATGCATTGAGAACCGAATAGTCAAAAAGTTTATATAAAGGAGATGTAACAGAACAACTATGAAAAAGGTGGTGATTTCCAGGAAGCTAATTTTGGCCTTATGTATTATTTTTCCGTTGCTTAGTTCTACTGTAAGTGCTGATTGTAACTTGGATGCAGAAATGATAAATCAAGACCCTCACCCTGCTGTACCTGGAGACTATGTTGAAGTGTTATTTCAAATAGATGGAACTGGTGGTTGTGATGGTTCTTTTGTTGAATTAGTTTTTGATTATCCTTTTTCTTTAGATGAAGATAGTCCAATAAGAACAATTGGTCAAGATACATATGCAGGATATGGACATAGCTCCGATTGGAATGTTCTTTACAATTTAAGAGTTGATCCTCATGCTCTTGAAAGAGATTATGAAGTTGAATTGAGATATAGGGAAGGTGATTTTACTACTAATCTGGGTTCCACTGTTGAAAGTTTTATAATAAGTGTTGATGATGGAAGAACTGATTTCGAAATTCATTTTCAAAACCATGTTATAAGTGATAGAAGTGTTACTCTTGAAATTCTTAATACTGGAAATCAAGATATAGAAGCTTTAACTGTAGAAATTCCTAAGCAGGAAAATATAGTTGTAAAAAGCTCAAATAGAAATATTGTTGGAGACTTGGATTCTAATGAATATACTACTGCTGATTTTGAAGCAACCCCTTCTGAAGGAGAGGTTCTTGTAAAGTTGCATTACACTGATTCAACCGGCGAAAGGAGAGAATTGTCTAAATGGATTGAATATGATCCTTCTTATTTTGTAGATTCTTTGGAGAATACTGAGCCAAGTAAAACTAATCAGTATATTATAATAGCTCTTATTGTTGTAGGTATTGCTTTTTTTGTTATTAGAAGACGTAGGAAGAAAAAAAAGAATAGTAAGTTGAAGTTTAGTATTTAATTCTTTGAAAGCGCACGCCAGGAATAAAAATATGCGTAAGGGCCGGGAGGGACTCGAACCCCCGGATACTCGGGCTGCAACCGAGCGCGTTAGCCGCTTCGCCACCGACCCATTAGTTAAGGCAGGTTAAGTGCTTGATTCAGTCTTTTTAACTTTTTCCTATTATTGAAACCAATATGTTTTTTGAAGTTGCTGAATTCCGATCCTTTAATTTCAAACTTTAATTTTTTTGTTTTTGTTCCATCTTTTCTTGTCTTTCCCTTGCATATGTGAACTGGAGATGTTTTGATATTAAACTTATTAAGAAGTGAGCAGATTTGCTCCATATAGATTTTACCTTCTTCAACTAAATTATCTACTTTATGTTGATTTATAGTAATTCTTTGTCTCTTATTTGGAGGTGAAATATGTCCTTCGGTGTCAAATAATCCTTGTAAATAGCTGCTTTTTATGTTGTCGTTTCCATTTAGTATCCATTTAGGCACATAATGTTCTTTATTTGTTTTATTGCCTGGAACCACTCCACTAAGTAGCATGAATAGAGCTATTTCTTTTCCTGGATAGAATATCTTGTTCTTCTTAGTTCCCAAATGATTTTTATATATTATTGGTTTTTTACTAAAAAGACTTTTGAATAATTTGTTAAATTCAAGTATTTCATAAAATAAATTTGAATTAAATGAGGTGAGATATCTGTAATTTTCTTCATTGTATTGTAAGTGTCCATCTCCATTGATTGCACCTACTATTCTAGCTAACTCTGGAGTGTTAATTGCATTTTTGTATAAATTTGAGACATATTCTTTTGTAATTTTATTTCCAGGATAATTCTTTCTTAATCTCCTTATTTCTTTCGCTCTTTTTGAATCCAGCTTCATGTAATTCGTTTAGTTTCTTAGTTTATATGCTCGGTGTTGGTCTATGTCAAGATGCCAATTATACAACTTTTTTAAGAAGTTTTCTTTTTAGGTATTTCTTTCTAGATGCATTCTATCATCGGGGTGTTCTCTTCCCCTATATAACCATACATAACAGCCCGTTTGTGCAAGTTCGTCGTATCTTTCTTTCAATTTTGCATAAATTGCTTTTACTTCAGGTGTTAAAACCATTAGTGTTCCGAATCTTGTATCTGGGTATCCCGAGTCTTTTACAGTTCCGGCTAGTTCTGGAATTTCTTGTTTTTCTATTACTGCAAATTCTTCTTCAGTAATTTGTAAGGCATCGTCTAATCTTGAGAGAATTATTCTTCCATCTCTATTTATGACCTTGAATCTATGATCTACTTTTGTTGATAGATCTGCGTTGATTCTGTCTCTTGTTTCGTGTGCTTCCCTTAGCATATCTGAGCCTACCATGAATTGGGGAATTGGTTTATTCTTTTAAGTTTTTTGTTAAAGATAATAATACGGACCGGACGGGATTTGAACCCGCGACCCCTGGCTTAGAAGGCCAGTGCTC
>CAYMSW010000065.1:0-3083 GCA_964393215.1 Candidatus Woesearchaeota archaeon | reverse complement strand
ACTCTCTAATATGGTCCTCAGGATAACAATCCAACGTTCCTAAATCATAACCTAATCCAACACAAGTTTGACCCTCTAAATCATCCATATCACACTCTTCACTTCCTTCTGCATAACTATCGCCACAATTACTTCCTGAGCCTCCGCCACCTCCGCCAGAGCCACCATCTCCGCCGCCATCGTCTCCAGGGCCATCATCATCAGGAGGCAATGTCCCTTCTGCAGGATATACTTCTCTCAATCTCAAATTATCTTTAATATATAGGCTACCAGAATTAAAAACCATCTTTCCTCCAGCTAGTCCAAGTTGAGCTTCAATAGCTAAGCCACCATCTCCACTATCTCCCGCCACTTCAGTCCCAATAATTCTATAAACATAATTAGCCTGCATCTGTCTGCCATAATAATCCATATCAACATTAGGAACAAAGAAAATAGCAGACTTATCACTACGATGCCTTAAATACATATTATCTTCAGAATCAAAAGCAATACCACCAAGATATGTTTCAAAATAAGCCTCCCTGACTGGCTTTCCATCTGCATCTAAAACAGTACCCTGATTACAATTCGGAATTCCTGCAACATTATATATATAATTGGCCTGCATATCCTTACCAAAATAAGTCCCGCTAACTTTGGGAACCATCCAAACACTCCAAGTAGTATCAGTCCAGTATATATTATCTTGTGAATCTATTGCAAGAGTTCTTGATCTAGCCCCGTATATGGGCGTATTTATTGCCAACCTGCCTTCTTGATAAGGATCTGAACAACCCCCAATAACATCTTCCCCATTACCAACAAAACTCTCCGAAGAGCCGCCATCAACATTCAATTTAAACAAAGTTCCTGAAGTATCAGTTGGGTATATATGGATATCATAAATGAGATTCCCCGTAGAATCAAAAACCAAATTATCAATAAGTTGCCCAGTTTGCTCAGGCAAAATAGTATAAACATGTTCCGCCAGCATTTGCTGTCCAAAATACGTTCCATCAGTTCTCGGTATGAACCTTATCATATGCCTCATCTCATGTTCATGAACGCCAATAGTAGCAACAAAGGCAATATTATTATTTGAGTCAAAAACAACACTATCTAAACTCCCAACCTTGCCTTCATCAATATGAGTTCCATCTTCAGGATCATTACACCTACCACTATAGCCATCTAGATTCACATCACCAATTATATAATTATACATTATCCAATCGCTAGGGTTGGTTCTACTCAATCGACAAGCACTAGTTGTTACATAAAAATCTCCATCAGAATGAAATTGAAAATCTCCCCCTCTCAAAGGAATGTCTAAGGCATGAACTCCATCTTCCCAGAACGGATTATCAGTCTCACCAGTCCCTAAAACACTATCAATATACAAAACTAAACCAGGAGACGATTGAGGATCCCCTTCCTGCACACAAGAACTAATAAATAAAATACTAACCAAAAATAAAATCAGATATAAACTCCTAGCACCTCTCATAAAAATATAAAACATAAAACATTAATAAATCTTTTCATTTAGTATGCAACTCAACAACATCTCAAGTTTATAAATCATACATTAAACAATACAAATCTTTATATTTTAAGAGATATAAGGGGTAAGTATGCAAATATTAACAAAAAAATCAAGAGATATTCTAGAATGCTGGTCAGAAGAACATAATATAAGGGAAATTTCTAAATTATCCAATCTAAAATACGATATCATAAGGAACAATCATTTCAAATATTTTAAAAAATGTGATTATTTGAATCGCATATCAAAAGGAAGGTATATACTTAATAAAAAAGGAAAAGATAAATTGAATAAAGATTTAATACAGCTTGAATCTGAAAAAATAATTCTAGAAACCAGTAAGAAAAAAGCAAGCAATAAAGACATAAATAAGATTCTATATAAAAAATTAAATCAAAATATGACTGATTCTGCATTATTTTCTAAAATATACAGATTAAGAAAAAAACATAATATCATAAGAAGGCATATAAAAGAAATAAATAAAATAAATGTAAACAAAAGTTTTTATGAAGTATTAGGTTTAATTTCATCTGACGGATATATAAGCAAATATTATATTGAGTTCTCTAATAAAGACAAACGCATGTTAAAAGAATACAGAGATATAGCTATAGGATGGGGTTTAAAGAGTAGTGAAAGAATATCTGGAAATAATGGAACATTAATAACGATCCATTCTATAAATTTTGTCAATTTGATAAACAAATATCTAAACAACAAAAAAAGATTATCTAAGGAGATAATTTATGGAGAGAGAAAACTACAAAATGCATTTTTAAAGGGACTATTTTCAGGAGATGGATGCGTATCAATTTCGATTAGTTTTAGAAAAAACAGTAACACTTGGAGAGTAGAATCTTGTGTCTCATTAGCAGCAAAAAATGAGAACATAAAATATCCCGCCTATATAATGCTAAAAAATCTAGGATACACCCCAAACCTAGGTGATAAAAATGTATGGATTCGTAAAAAAGAAGATATTTCAAAATTTCGCAAAGAAATAGGGTTCGTAGGTGGGTCAAAAATTAGAAAATCTAAGAGTTTCAAGGGATTAGAAAAAAATAAACTTCTTGATTATGTAGTAAAAAATTTACAAAAAGACAGAATTTTAAAAAAACTAAAAACACAAAAAGACAAAGAAAAGATAGTAAATCACATAATAGAGGAATCACTTTAAATGTAATTCCGCCACATCGCCCTTATGTAGGACATGATTCAGACCGCAACGAGTCCCAGAATGTTTCACACTAGTCCCCCAAACTTTCGCAAAATTAAATTTCTTAACAAAATCCTTATGAACTTCTGAAGCTAACTTCCTAACTGTAGATCCTTTTTTCAAAGCAATCGGAGGATAGTCTTTTCCTTTCCCAGGAGTTTTAGTAAAAACATAAATTAAATCTAAAGCTTGCCAAATTTTATTTTTTATATGATAATAATCTTCTTTCTTTCTAACAACAATTTTCTTTCCTTTTATTCCGGCCATTTCTAATTCACTATCAATAAACTTTTCTTCTTTTTTATCCTCCGCCAAAATAACAATTAAATCTGCACC
>CAYMSW010000064.1:0-3087 GCA_964393215.1 Candidatus Woesearchaeota archaeon | reverse complement strand
GCTAATATTTTCATAAAATAAAAGAAAAAAGTAGTTTTTTAAAACTTTAGATTTTAGGATCTTCATCCTTTTCTATTTCAATTGTTTCCATTTTTACCCCCTTAAGTGGATGCGGTTAATTCCTCACCATTATCGTTGATAAATGACCAATACTCAAGCTCCCTATCCTTTTCATCGAATCTGTCCCATGCAATATACCTTTTTCTTTCAAAAAACATCTTATCGCCTCCTTGTAACCTAAATGTAAAATTTTCTTTAAATAGCTCACGCGAGTCCATGTCAACATGTCAAGAACATCAAACAAAATAATAGAATATAGAACCAGTAAATTTATTAATTAACCATATAAAAAGTACTGATGGATATTTCACAAGTACTGGGGTGGATTGCAACCTTCCTTTTCTCAATAATGATTATTCCCCAAATGATAAAAACAATAAAATCAAAAGATACTAGTGGAGTAAGTCTCCTTTTATTCATAATATTCTTAGTTGCAAATATAATCGCATTAATTTACGCTATTTTGATTTCCCAATCCCCTCTAATCATAAAATATTCAATAGCTATATTTTCAACAGCAATTTATCTTGCAATATTCGCAGTGTTTTATACATCAAAACAAAAATTAAAGAAATTAACTATTCCTCAATAATCAGTCAACTTCTTCCTCTTCCAAAGATTTTGGCACGTATAATTCATTTAATTGTTCATATGCTAATTCAAACCTTTCCGCTTCGACATATATTCCCTGTTTTCTAACAAGTATTGGAGAACAGTACTCATCTCCTTCATCTTTTCTTTCCTTATCCTCGCGTACAAGTTCTAACCTAAATAACCCTTCTTCAGTATAAAGTCCAAAAAGTCTATGTCCTTCTACCAGGGCACCATCCACATTATCACCAAAATCTTTAGCACCTTCAAAATGAAGATAGTGGTGCGATTCTGTTGCATGTACCTTTTTATTCCAGCATGCAATTGATGCCATGGCTAAAGCTTCCCTTAAATAAGGATGTGAAGACCGAGCCCTAGCATAAACAAAAACATTTCTAACTTCTCCCACTCTATCACACCAAGCCTCTATTTTTCTTACACCATTAAAACCTTCTTTATCCATCAAAGCACTTTCAATACCAGAAAAGTTCATACCTGGAGAAGGTTTATGTTTTCTAATAGACATAAAGAGAGCAATCATATCTTAATAATATACTTTAAGTACCAACAAAGTACATACTTATTTAAACACAACCAAATTCCCAACTTAATGAACAAACACAACTTTTTCAAATCGTTGGGCTTTTCAGAATATGAATCAAAAGTATTAATCACATTGATAAAACTCCAAGTAGCAAATCCAAAAGAAATAAGTTTTGATTCTGGAGTTCCACAAAACAAACTATACAAAATACTAAAAGATTTCGAAAAAGAAGGAATTCTCTCAATAATACTGACTGAAAAAAAGAGATACAAACTAATTAATCTAGAATCATTCATAAATAATAAAATCAAAGAAAAAGAAAATAAACTCAAAGAACTAAAAAGAAATTCTAAATTCATCAAAAATCTAGAAAACGAAGATGAATTTATTTTCTCATTAATCAAAGGACAAAAATCCATAATGAACAAACTAGCAGAAAATAATTCTAAAACAAAGAAAGAAATAATTGGGGTTCAAAGAAACTGGAAATTCTGGAGCAAAGGGGCAGAAGCAATGAAAGACACGCTGAAAAGAGGTGTTGATGTAAAACTAATCGGAGTAGTTAATAAAGAAACAAAGAAAAAAGTACTTGAATGGAAAAAGATTGGTTGCAAAGTGAAACAATATAATAAAAAATTTGGAGAAAATCCTTTAAGATTCACAATTTTTGATAACAAAGAAGCAAGAATAACGATCGGCAAACCAGAAATATCAGATCCAAAAAACTACATTACAATTTGGACCAAATCAAAACCAATAATTAATGTTCTTAGAGCACAATTCGAAACGATGTGGAAAGACAGTGAAAAACTTCAATAATCAGTCAACTTCTTCCCATAATTAACTATAGTAGAACCTTCCCTTTTATCACCAAAGAATATCATTCCATTCTTCTTAAGCTCATCAATCTTACGATGAAAATGCCTATAAGACATCTCTAAACCACAAACATCATAAAGCTCCTTAACAGTTCTACCAGAATGCTCTTTAATCAAATCCAAAAGTAACCTCTCATCTTCACCAAAATCCAAAGAATTCTTAATCTTAAATCCTTCCAACTTAGAAACTGCAACTTCAGCATGCTCCACCAAAATTTTCTTAGAAGCTTTACTCTCAGCACAGTTCCCAGATTCCTTCAAAAGAAACAACCCAGCACGAACATCCTTCATCTCAGCAGCCCTATCAATAATTGAATTCATTGCCTCTGCATCCCAGATATCATCAAAGAATGCAAAACCAATTCTCTCCTTAATTATATCTCTAGTCTCTAAAGCACTATACTCTGGAAACTCTAAATGCTCGGGCATAAACCTAGAACGAATCCTCTGATCTAAACCAGCAATCCAACCTTTATCATTTGCGATTACAATTATACTTTTCTTCAACAAATCCTCACTAAGAGAATACAAAATATCAATCTCTTTGACCTTATCAACTTCATCCAAACAAATTGTAGCAGTTTTCTTATTCAAAATCTTAGAAACAACTTCCAACAACTCATCAGTTCTTTTATTATGTGTCCATTTATACCCAATCTGCTCACAAATGCTAACTAAAATCTTGTAACTAGTATCTTTCTTCCAACAATTAACATAAATCGGAACAACATCGCCTGTTTTTTCCTCTAATTCCCTAAAAACATGTCTAACCGCAACAGTCTTCCCAATTCCAGGAGAACCACAAATAAACAAGTTCCTACCATTCCTATTATTGAATAATGGAGCAATACATTCTGCGATATACTTCTGCTGATTTTCTCTGTGAGGAATCTCCTTAGGAATAAAATCAAAATCTAGAGCAAACTCATTCTTAAACAAAGATTCATTATCCTTTAGAACATCATCAAAAACACCCATAAAAACGAAAACAGAAGTCAGGATTTAAAACTTTCT
>CAYMSW010000063.1:0-3204 GCA_964393215.1 Candidatus Woesearchaeota archaeon | reverse complement strand
CATTTTCTTGGGCTCCCTAGAGAGATGTTCTTTTGCGAGGGTGTCTCTCTAGTATTTATTTACATAATACATATGTAATAAGCATAACTATTATATAAAGATTGTTGTAATGGAGAATATAATGAAAAATTTACTTAATTCGACGATAAATGATGCAAAAAGTGTGATGATTATTGTTATTGCATTACTTGTAGTTGGGGCTATTTTTACTAGTTTAAAAAAAAGCAGCGATCCAGAAACTGTTGAAGTAATGGAAGGAATAGAAAAAAGTACTTATGATTCTTTTGAAATAATTCTTTGGGGTTTAGGTATTGCTGGAACAATGGGTTTGGTGTTTTTATTAGTTAACTATTTTAGAAACAATAATTTTATATAGTTCAGCATATTACTTATGTGATATACTTGAGAGATTTATACTAAAATGGCACATGGACCAATTTCAATAAGTACTTTTATCGAAGAAATAATTAAAGGAGATTATGTGATTCCACATTTTCAAAGAGATTTTGATTGGCAACCTAATATGGTTTCAGATTTATTTAAATCTATATTGCATGATTATTATGCGGGAACAATTCTTTTATGGAATTTAGAAGATGAGGAAAGAAAACTTAAAATGTGGGATCCATTATGGGGTTCAGAAAAAAATAAAAAACCAACAAAAGCAGTATTAGATGGTCAACAAAGATTATCCTCTCTTTTTTATGCATTATGTTCTCCTCAAAAAAAATTCCCAAAAAAAGAAAGCTATTATTATTTTTTTATAGATATTGATAAATTATTTTTGGGAGATATGGATGATACAATCAAATATACTTATTATGGAAAATATAAAGATAATGAACATTTCAAAATTAAAGAAAAAAAATGGTGTATTGAAAAAGGATTATTTCCTTTATGTTTGTTATCAGATAAACAATTTATGAATGGAAAAGGATATGAAGAATGGATTAAGGATTATGTTAAATCTAGAAAGGATAATGAAGACATTGAAGTTACAGATTTTCAAGTTTCAAGAAAAATTGACTCAATATTAAAATATACTTTTTTAACCGAGAATTTAGAAAAAAAAGATATTAGAGAAATCTGTACTATTTTTGCAAATATAAACAGTAAAGGATTAAAATTAGATATATTCGATCTTATGAATGCATTTCTTTATCCAAAAAATATACAGTTAAGAAAAGATTGGGAGAACTTAGATAATGATTTATTGAAACAAGTAGATACTCAAATGAAGGTATATATTCTTAAGTTAATTTCTTTATACAAACAAAATTATTGTTCTTCTAAATACTTGTATAATCTGATTCCAGGGGCAAAAATAAAAGATAGACAAGGAAATGAAAGAGTATTAATAAAAAATACTGAAACTTTTAAAAAATTATGGGAAACTTCATTAATTTATTCGGAGAAGGCTAGAAAAAAGATTATGAATAATGGGATGAAAGATTTTGGTGCAATAAAACATTCTTTTATACCAAATACAACAATTATTCCAGTTCTTGGTGCATTAATGTACCATTATGATTTAAAACTTAAAAAAAGTATTTCAGAAGAAGAATTTTGGAAAAAAATAAATAAATGGTATTGGTGTGCAGTAATATCTCAAGATTATAGTGGTTCTTCTGATTCAATAATGGCAAAGGATTACAAAGAGATGGTTGAATGGTTCAATGATGACGATAATAAACCTGAAAGAATTAGAAAAATAAATAGTGTATTTATAGAAGAATTAAATTTAGATAAAATAAAAAATACAAATAACTCACAATATTGTACAATTTTAAGCATCCTATCAATAAAATCTGCAAAAGATTTTTTTACAGGTAGAACAATTGGAACTTATCCCATTAATGAAATAAATGATCACCATATATTTCCAATAAAAAGTGGTTTAAAAATTCAGGAAGATAAAATAGATTCCATATTAAATCGAACTCCTTTGTTACAGGAAACTAATATTAAAATAAAAAATAAAAAGCCTAGCAAATATGTTAAGGAAATTGCTAGAAAATTAAAAGATGAAACTGCTTTAGAAAAATTAATGAAAACCCATTTAATTTCTCCGAAAGCATTAAAATGTTTAAGACAAGATGATTTTGATGGATTCATCAAAGAAAGAAATATTAGCATAAAAAAAGAACTTAAAAAAACAATTGGAATATTCGAGGAAGAAAAAAATTCTTCATTAATCGCACCTGGAAAAGATTACGATAATAGGGTGAATTATATAAGTTATATTGAAGATTGTGAAGAATTTATTAATATTATAGATCCCTATTTTAAAGAAAATTCTATTAAACTTCTAAGAGAAGGATTAAGAAATAATAAATCAATTAAATCTATAAAAATAATTACAAAACCTGATGCATTAGAAGATAATTTTAAAGATATTTTTAAGAAATTTTCAAAACAAATGAAAAATGAAAACATTTCTGTTGAAATAAAAGTTTTGATTGAACCAAAAATAAAATCTCAATTACATGATAGATATTTAATAACAAAAAATAAAGCATATAATTTTGTTAGTGCAGATACTGTTAGTAGAGGGCAATTAAGTCATATAAAAGAAGTTTCAGATATATCTCCAATTTTTGATGAGTTTTGGATGCATGGCGAAGAATTGATTGAATCTTGGAATAAAATTCTAAAAACAAGGAAGGCGAATTAAAATGGCTGAACCACTTCCTAAATGGATAATGAAAAGATATTCTACACTTTGGAATAAATTAAAACATAAAGAATTTAATCATAAAAAAGCAACTGAAATTCTAAAAGAAAAAGATGAAAGAATAGTTAGTTTATTTTTATCAGATTTAAAAAAATATGGTTGGTTAACAGTTGGTTTAGATCCAGATGATTCTAGAATAAGATTGTATAGATTGAAAGAACCAAATGATGCTGTTAAGGAGATGGAAGAATGACAAACGGAGCTACTGAAAAGAGATTATGGGATATTGCAAATAAATTAAGGGCAAATAGCAAATTAAGTTCTGCTGAATATTCGACGCCTGTTTTAGGATTGATATTCCTTAGGCATGCAGATTTCAAATTTACAAATAAAGAAAAAGAATTTGAAAGTAAAGAAATTGGTTCGAGGAGAAAAATAGGAAAAATAGATTATCAAGCAGAAGGAGTATTATTTTTATAGAAATAAGATTTCTTATTTTTTAACCCTTCGAAATAAGGCATTGCCTTTTC
>CAYMSW010000062.1:0-3227 GCA_964393215.1 Candidatus Woesearchaeota archaeon | reverse complement strand
TAAGGTTTAATATTGAAAAAATAGAACTTTCTGCAGACAACTCTCCAAAAGTCACAGGTGAAGTAATTTTAGCAAACCTATTAAGATACATAACTGGATATGCAGTTCTTCAAGGAGAAGAAACAGGTACTGGTTTCAATTATATACTCGAATTATCCATAGAAGTTAAAGATCAAACAAACAAACCAGTAAATCTAAAAGTAACTCCAAAAAAATCAGAGCTAAATACAGATGAAGACATAGAGTTGGATATTGAAATTGGTAACAATCTACCTGAAGAAAAAGAAATAGATCTAAGCATAAGTTTACTAGACTCAGCACTAGAAAACATTAAAGGACAATCTGATTATTCATTAGAAGTTGAAGAAGAATACTTAGATACAAAAAATCTAGACCTGTATGAAAAATTAGTGCCTGGAAAATATGTGGTTAAGGGAGTAGCAAAACATTCTAGTGCAGAAGAAGGAAGCGGAGTAATTTCTATGTCAAAACTTAGCGTAAATAAACCATTCTTAAACTATAAATTATTTGGAATAAAAATGAAATACTACCTATTAGTTTATGCATTACTGTTGTTAACATACACAATATACTTAATATACAACTATACAAAAAAACCTAAATCAAAGGCAAAATCTCGACATCCGAAACCTCGCCAACAGAAGAAACGTCCAAAATAATTAAATTATCACCAAGTTCTATGCTCTCCATGAATTCTTCAGAACCATCAGATCCAATAACGTTAATCCTAACCGAAGTGTCCCTAAATTCATTATTGATAGATAATTTCATAATACCTTCATCAACTGTATAATCATAACCAAAATCAACACTAGGACTAAATTCAAGACTTTCTTCAGGCGAATACGAAAATACAAGAACAAAAATTGTAAAGAAAAAAACAAGTAGTAAAAATAAGACAACAAAGGGTCCATGTCTGCTAAACGAAAATTCCATACTAAACTAAGAAAAAAACCTTCTTATAAAGATTTGCAAATATTTATAAAACAAATAGAATAATCCTATCTATGCAAGATCAAATCCTAGATATGCTTCTTAAAAAAGATGAGCTAACCTGGCAGGATATCCTTTACGATTTAGTTAAATCTGAAAGAATGAGCCCTTGGGATGTAGATGTATCATTATTATCAAAAAAATACTTAGAAACAGTTAGGAAAATCAAAGAAACAAATTTTTTCGTATCAGGAAAAGTAATACTAGCATCAGCAATACTACTTAAAATAAAATCAAACAAGCTATTAACAGAAAACATAGCAAACTTTGATAATCAGTTATTCGACCAAAACGAAGAAGAATACATAGAAGGCCTAGAAGAAGAACAAACACAATTACAACCAAGATTAACAATAAAGACACCAATAACAAGAAAGAGAAAGGTATCAATACAAGACTTGGTTTCAGCTCTAGAAAAAGCACTAGAGGTAGACACAAGAAGAAAAATAAGAAGGGAAATCTACGAAACAATACCAGAAAACCTAGAAATACCTCAAAAAAAGATAGATTTGGGGGAAAAAGTGAAAGAAATATATGGAAAAGTAGTAAACTTTTTTAATACAAAGAAAGGAGATTTAACATTCACACAATTGGTACCATCAAATTCAAGAGAAGATAAGGTATTTACATTTGTTCCACTACTACACCTAGAAAACCAAAATAAAATAAATATGAGTCAACGAGAGTCATTCGGGGAGATTAATATTAACCTAAAACGAAAGGAGGTAAACTGATGAAAGAGATAAAGAAAATACAAATAATGCCTACTGCTAAAATACTTGGTATAATGGGATTGGCCATGGGAGTAATACTTGATTTAGTATTAATCATAACAGGTCTAATTCAAGGTACAGGTACAGCAGAATTATTTGCAACTCCAATAGTACTAATTACGCCCATAATTGGTTATGGAATAATGTGGTTCTTAGCAGGATTAATTTTCGGCTGGATATATAACTGGTTAGCAAAAAAAATAGGCGGAATAAAGTTAGAATTAAACTAACTTTTTTATTATTTTTTCTATACTTATTATTTCTTCTTTTCCAGAATTCATATCTTTTAATTTAAATTTCTTTAACTTAAACTCCTTAGGACCAACAAACAAAACAAAAGGTATTCCTAATTTGTCAGCATAATCTAAATTCTTAGAAATTCCCCTACCAATCAAATCTAAATCAGTTTTTACACCGCCATCTCTAAACTTATCAACAATATCAGAACAATCAATGCCACCAATAGGAATGACAAACAAATCAACAGTAGTTTTCTTTCTACTTTGATTCATAAGTTTAAGAGCTTCACCAATAACATCAAGTCCAAAACTAATTCCAGTCATTGGAATATTTCTACCAACAAAAGATTTCATCATATCATCATACCTTCCACCGGCACAGATAGAAGATTTTATTTTGCTCTTCTTCAAGAAACATTCAAATATTGGTCCTGTATAATAACCAAGTCCTCTTGCTAAAGAAATATTAAACATAACTCTTCTTCTTTTACTCACAGGAATGTAAGAAAGTATTTTTTCAATTTCTTCCAAACCTTCAACACCAATCTTAGATTTTATCTTCCCCTTCAAGAATTTTATTTTCTCTTTATTATTTCCACTAAAACTAAAAAACTTCATCAATTCTTTAATCTGGGCTACAGGAATCTTTTTCCCCTTCAATTCCTTTTCAACTTCAGATTTTCCAATTTTACTCAGCTTATCAACAGAAATGATTACAGAATCAGAAACACTTTGTTTTATACCAGAATCTTCAATTATTCCTCTAAGTAATTTTCTGTTATTCAATTCAACATAAGCATCCAATCCCAATTTACCAAAAGCATCAATAGCCAAACAAATCAATTCAGAATCAGCTCTAACATTTTCAACGCCAGCAACATCAACATCACATTGCCAAAATTCTCTATACCTACCCAACTTTATCGGACCATCTCTGAAAACCTCGCCAATTTGATATCTCTTGAAAGGCATTTTAATCCCAGGATTCATACTCAAAAATCTAGCAAAAGGAACAGTAAGATCAAATCTTAAACCAAGTTTTCTTTTACCTTGATCACTCAATTTGAAGATCTCTTTTATAACATCTGATTCTTGACCGGCACCAAACTTAGCACCCAAAACATCATATGTCTCAACAATAGGAGTTTCTAAAGGAGAATAACCATATAACTCAAAGATATTTCGCAAGCTATCAATTACT
>CAYMSW010000061.1:1712-3284 GCA_964393215.1 Candidatus Woesearchaeota archaeon | reverse complement strand
GTATAGATAGATCGGACGGTGCTTTTAGCCATTCTGTCAATGTCACCTGTAATGTCTTGCGACCAGTATTTACCATTCCATATATACCACTTGTTCTGTTGTGGACAGTAACGGATGTTATCACCATGTTGAGATACCAATCTCTCGGCGTTACCGTAATCAGTGAGTGCATAGGTTTGTTTACGTGGCTCATAATCAGGCTCATATAGCTTTCGTAACGATTGCCAATTCTGATCTTTACACCCATCGTGGAAACATCCCGCAGCAATAGCACCATCTTCAAATTGGATGATATAAGCGCTATCATTGGTATGATCCGGATTCCACGGGCAAATGTGAAATAGCCATCGCTTGGCAGTCTTTCCGTTTTTATCTTTGAATGCTGAAGGACCAACCACATCAAGTTCATGTTTGATTATCCAAGCTTCTACATCGAATTGACTGGTGTTGGCTCTTTTAGATGGCTTTTTAGTAGGCTTTGTGGGTATTATTCGGGCTAATTCTTCAAGCTGCAGTTTGGATACTAGTGCAAACTCCCCTGGGGTTTCTTCCCAGATGACCCTGGCAGGCCTATGTGGACGATCATCAGTATTATCACCTTTCCTTGCCCAAGTGCCGTAGAGCTTCCATATACGGGCCGTATTATGGACAACAGTATCAACTTTGACCTTATCATCGCTAAATAGCATAGATAACGCTTCTAATACACGCTTAACTAATTCGTTATCATTAATAGGTAAGTTAATACGGTACATAAGATGCGCGCCATTACCAGAGTCCGCTACGATTGGTTCAGGCCATCCCTTATTAGTCAATCCCTGACGGATCTGCAGTGCTTTCATCATCGCAGCTTCTTTTTCATCATTCGTGGATGAAATATCCGCAGGACGAATGGGATCGCAGTCAATCAGAAGCCACTGTCGGTTAGTAATATCATCGTTGGATGTGGTGCTTTTAGGATAAGCTTCTGTTCGGTTGGTACATCTTGCGAGCAAGTCCGGATTAACGGGATTGGGGGTGAAGTATACACCGTTTGTGTACTGGGTAATTCGGGCTGCTTCTTCAGCCATCTTCCTTAGGTCAGTGAAATATCCAGACTCGGTATATCTGGCTGAGCCCTTCCCAACTGCGCGCAGTTCTGTGACTTTGCCTTCTTGGATAATTAGATTTAGTGATTGTTCAATCTCGCTTATAAGTTGTTGATTTTCTTTGTTATTTGGGTTATACTTATTTGTAGTCATCATTCAATTTGGTTTCCTTTCTTTTAAGCATCACAGGCAGTCTGTGGTGCTTTCTTTTTAATAACATCCCTATAATAGTGGGCTAGTTTTTTTACTGCATAGTCGCTAATGTTGTGCTTAGTTGCGAGGTGTCTTACTGATTGCCCGAGTTGGAAACCGTTGTAGATATTTCGACATAGGTCTAGGTCTTCAACCAGGTCGGCAATTTGGGTATTGAACCTTATCATTAAGATTCTCCTTTTTTAATAATGTGGATTAGTAACGGTCGGTTTGTCGGCAGGTCTATATTTTAATATGGCTTAAGATCCTGAATTGTCAAGTGGATTTTAGC
>CAYMSW010000061.1:0-1612 GCA_964393215.1 Candidatus Woesearchaeota archaeon | reverse complement strand
TAGAAGTGTCTTTCAAGGAGCTAAAATGTCTACAAATGTTAAGAAAGTGGCGATTTACTGTAGGGTTTCAACCGACCAGCAAGATAAAGACGATGGTGGTAGTCTACCAACACAGGAAAAACGTTGCAGGGATTGGTGCGAATTTGAAAATGGGCGTGGAGCAGAGGTATATGAAGTAATTGATGTTTACAAAGACGTTGCAAGTGGAAGTGATATGGACCGCCCTGAATTGAAACGCTTATTTGATGATGCAGAAACTAATAAAATAAACCTAATACTCGTAACCAAAGTCGACAGATTTAGCAGAAGTATTTTAAACTTTCTAGAAACCAACGAGAACCTTATTAAATGGAATGTCGAGTTCTTCCCTGTAGATCAGGCTATCTTTGGCACAAAAGGACCAGAAGGCAATCTTATGCGGAATATACTGCTGGCATTTGCAGAATTTGAACGTGAAATGACGAAGAAAAGGACATTAGAAGGGATGCGTGCAAAGTTGGCGAGGGGGGAATGGCGGGGAGGATATGCTCCGTTTGGTTATGATCCTGTAAATAAAAGTCTTGTTATAAATCATGATGAAGCTGAAATTGTAAAGTTGATATTTGCAGAATACCTTAATGATAAATCAAGTAAAGATATTGCGGATATTCTTAATAACAAGGGTATTACTAATAAACTGGGAAATAAGTGGTTACGAAAATCAGTTCTTGGTATTTTGCATAATCCCGTTTATATCGGAAAATTTTATGTGCCAGGTAAAAAACCGGAAATGATGCCAGGAAAGCATGCGCCAATGATTAACGAACCGATATTTAATGAAGTGCAATCAATTGCTGATACCAATCAAGTTCGAAGATATATAAGCCGTGACCTCCCCAACGATTTTCTTTTTTCTTCTTTGCTGAAGTGTGGACATTGCGGTTCAGCTATATCTGGATACAAGAAGCCCAAAGGGAAGAAAATATATTCCTATTACAGGTGTCAGAAAGCGATACGCGAAACGGCTGATTCGTGCAAAATGGGACAGATCAATTCTGTTGATATTGAAGCGACAGGTGTAAGTTTATTAAGGATGCTATCAATTGACAACAGGCTTTTAGATTCGGTATTAAAGCACGCAAGTATGGATAAGGACGCTGAATTAGAAGCGGTCAAAGAAAACAAACAGCGCATCCAAAGCAGAAAAACAGGAAATGAAAGCCGCCTCAACGAATTGCTCAGGGTGTTAGAAAAACCTGAAGCAGAAAAATCCAAAGAAGTAATTCTTGTTCGGATAAATGAACTTAAGGATCTAATTGAAAAAGATACTAACCAGATAGATGCATTTATTGTATTACTGGATAGACTAAGACAGCCAATAACTGATAAAAAGCTTCTTTGGGACAAGTATCATAGCTTCTGGAGAATGTGGAAGGATTTGGATACAGTCGGGCGAAAAAAAGCGATTAGAAGCATCGTCAAAGAAATTCGCATCGTTAAACTTGACAATAATCGATACAAACTAGAATTTGATTTGCTAAATGATGTAAAAACAAAAACCTTCGCCAATGAAGACGAAGGTTCTGTTGTATCAGTTCAAACGAATGATACCTTTGGTAGCGGGGGCAGGATT
>CAYMSW010000060.1:0-3299 GCA_964393215.1 Candidatus Woesearchaeota archaeon | reverse complement strand
CACATGAAGTAAAACTTGTGGAGAAAACAATCGACAGTGGATTTACCAAATACGCTCCGGATAAGATAATCGGGGATAAAGCATATGACAGCGATCCCCTTGATAAAAAGCTTATGGATGAGCGTTGCATTGAGTTGATTTCTCCCCATAAACGGAACAGAAAGAAGGCAAAAACTCAGGATGGCAGAAAGTTGCGGCCATATAGGCGAAGATGGAAGGTTGAACGCCTTTTTGCGTGGCTTCATAATTTCAGGCGAATAGTTGTAAGGTATGAACCCAGATTCTGCATTGGCTATTCAAGAAGAGTAAAATTATGCTCGAAAAAAAAGAAATTACCTGCACAACGAAAACGGGTATAAACTTTTACTGGAATCCGATTACAAAAAACAACTTTTTAATCGCTGGCAGCCGTTTTCAACCTTGTCATGGCGCACCTGTCCGGCGATTCTTCAGAAGATTTCGTTTTTAATTTACGCCAAGGCGTTCATGGCCTGATAAAAAATCAGTCTCATAGGATGATCACGCTTAATTTTTATCCATAATTGACGACTTCTAACGACAACATTGGCCGGTAGATGAAGCAGAAGTAGGCCAATGCGTTTTATTCTTGCTGTGCGCAACCTTTTTGGTAAAGTCAACCGACGGATGAAATTGAGCAGATTATATGCGATTAGCCCAGTTTGGAACAAAGCATCATTGGCCCAGAATTCATTGGTACGAATACCGGTGGCTGCAAAATTATTTTTGATTTCATCAATAACCTGTTCTACGATGGCGCCACGGTTATAAAGTCGCCAGATATTTTCTGCATTCAGGTGAAGATTGGTAACAACGACTTCATAACGGCCTTCGAGCATATCAAATAGCAGCATCTGCTCGCTTGGTTTTGCTGGTGGTAGATTGCGTTCAATAACTGTAAAACGTCTGGCACGGGACCAACCAGTCAGTTTGAGCTTAAAGTTGGCAGCAAAATGACCGTTGCCGATGCTGCACCACTTTTTAATACGAGATATTTGACCCATGATTGTTGAGGTCAGTTTGGCTTTGGCTACTTATCCTGCACCAAGTTCTTCAATAGTGTCTAAAATAGCGCAGGATGTCAGCCCTTTATCCAATCGGAATGTGATGTCTTCTGCGGGGCGGTTGGCTTCTGCTGCAATCTTTCGGACAAAACCGTCTAAGCCGTCATTGGAAGCGCAGGTGCCGGGTCTCAAGTATCCGTCGATGACTGATTTTACGTCTATATTAACCGCCAGTATAGGATGATAGCTGTTCCGTCCTGGTCTATGAGGATTGTATCCCAGCTCAGCGCCTTGGATCTGCTGTCCGAAAACCGTATCAACAGTTGAATCGATTGCACAAAAAAGCTTACCAGGTTTGGTAACCCGATTGCTAAGCTGGGTGACAATTTTTTCCAGTTCCAGGTTGTGACGCCATGTCATTTCTTTAAGCCTGCGCCCATACGTTGTCGGATCTGCAATGCTGCCCCAACGGAACATTGCTGCCAGAGCAGGCTCGGACAATGACGTTGTGTCCTGGATTGCTTCTCCACCGATGATTCTGAGTGCGATCAACTGTAGTAGAAGTTCATGGGTCGGGTAGCGTTTATTTTGGTCAAGATCAACTGTAACGGTTTTTAAGTGAGCTGGGATATGGAAGGCCTCAAATAATCTGCTGATAAGACCCATCCCTGCATTGGATGTAACGGATTTACCGGTAAAAGTAATATTGGCCTGGCCTTGTTTGATTACTTTACGTTTTCTACCTTTTTTGTTATGTTTCATATGCACCCTTTTGGTGATCTCTTTTTCGCAGGTGATCTGCGGTTAAGTTGCTAAGATCATTATAAAAGGGTGCTGTTTTTATATCAACTTTTTATTGTCTTTGCAGAATCTGGGTTTAATATCATGTGGAAAAGTTTTTGGGGATATTGCATCTCGGGTGCGCAATGATTTTACTCAGATTATTTTGATATGGCTTGTAATATACTTCTTTGATATTGACTTATTTAGATGGAATGAATGTGATAAAATTAGGTGATTAAAATATTAACATAAGATTGGTTAACTCTCATGCTTGAATACTTAAAACTAGTAACGAGAAATTCTAAAACAACATACTCACTTGATCAGCACATTATGTCTGCCATGAACTGGCTTTCTCTTGCGCAAAAAACGGGTAAGGATGACGGCGTATCAATAAGATATTCATTATTTCGGGGTTGGGAGTCTTCCTATCCTGAAACTACCGGATATATCATACCAACCTTTTTAAATTATCATAAATTGACAGAAAACAGTTCATTTGCTGAAAAAGCTATAAAGATGGCTGATTGGGAAGTGTCAATCCAGCGGAAGGATGGAGCCTTTATAGGCGGTGCGTATGAAACACCGGTTGGTAAATTGGTGTTTGATACCGGACAAATTCTTTTCGGTTTGCTTTCAATATATGAACATACCAAATCAGAGAAATATATAAACGCTGCAATAAGAGCTGGTGATTGGCTGGTGAAAATTCAAGATAAAGCAGGCTGTTGGACTAATTTTTCATATATGTCGATACCGCATGCGTACCATGCAAGAGTCGCATGGCCCATTTTAAAATTATATAACGTTGTTGATAATGATAAATACCTAAAATCCACAAAAAAGTTTGTCACATGGTTGCTTTCTAGGCAGCAGGAAAATGGATGGTTCCGTCAAGCAGGGTTTACACCGGAGAATTGCAAAACACCCTATACCCATACGATAGCATACACAACCAGAGGATTATTAGAAATAGGGATATTGCTTGATGAACAGAAGTATATAAACGCGGCAAAACTTACAGCAGATAGATTATTAGATATTTTGAATGAAAATGGCTTTTATTGGGGCATGTACGATTCAAAATGGAGGAGGAAGGGCAATTTTAGTTGCTTAACCGGCAACGCTCAGATATCTATTATTTTTTTCAAATTATTTGAAATTACTCAAAATAGAGAATATTTAACTGCGGCATTGAAAATAAACCTATATTTAAAATCACTTCAATTGATGAGTTTTAATAACGTCAATATAAGCGGTGCGATAGCAGGATCATATCCAATTTGGGGAGAATATGAAAGGTTTGCATTCCCCAATTGGGCTGTTAAATTTTACGCAGACGCATTAATCCTTGAGAAGAAATGGACGTAAATATCAAAAAAGTATCAATAATAGTAGGTTCCATTTATGAAAAGTAAGAAACAGCTTACCACTGCGGTAATTGTTGATCAGCGTGCAATAATGACCCCTACATAATAAAATCAGCGTCGAATA
>CAYMSW010000059.1:0-3354 GCA_964393215.1 Candidatus Woesearchaeota archaeon | reverse complement strand
ACCAGCCTCCTTCTGCTCTGCCTCTTTCAGCAGGCGCCCGCCATTTTTTTCAGCGCCATGGCGGGCCGGTGGATAGACCGAATCGGTCCCAAAACAGCCCTTGTAGCGGCGAACCTGGTTAAAGGCCTGTTGGTCGCCGGATTGCTTTTGACGCGGGGGGTTGCGCCTGTCTGGTGCCTGTATTTTCTGTTCATGGTGGCGTCACTCATGTTTTATATCTCCCGTCTTGCCATCACCCCCCGGCTCATTCCGAAGGCGCGGCTGATTTCTTACAATGCCGTTAACGAACGAGTGGCCCTGACCGGCGGCATCCTCGGCCCCTGGCTGATCGGGCTGACGATTCAGTTCGCCGGCGACCGGGCCGCCCTTGCCATGGGGGCCTGCATGTTCCTTTTCTCCGGCCTGCTGGCTCGGGGTCTGCCGGATACCGGCGGCACGCGAAACCCGGTAGCCGATATCGTCCCGAAATTGAGCGAATGGCGGATGTGGCTCCACTATCGCATCTCCCCGCTATACGATGACCGTGTAAAAGGCTGGATCGGTTGGATGGGAATGCTTGTCATCGGAGGGGGCCTTCTCAACTTTGCAGGTCCGCTGTTTAACAAGACCTATTTTGGAGACGATATCGCAGCCTGGGGCATGGTGATGTCCGGGTACCAGGCCGGCGCCTGTCTTGCCGCCATGCTGTTGCCCGCCCTGTCAAGCCGCCTTTCGGACCGGGCCGTCATATCCGGTGGTTTTTTACTGATAGGAACGGGATTCGCCCTTCTTGCGGTGTTTCAGCAGCAGCTTCTGTTTGCCGGGGTGATGGCGGGATTCGGTTTCGGGTTTACCCTGCTCTGCCTTTTCCTGGAAAGTCGTATCCAGCGGGATTGTGCCGGCAACCGGTGCATTCCCACCATGGCGGCGCTGGCCGCCGGCCGGAGCGTCTGTCTGCTGTTTGGCATTATGGCAGGTTTTACCGTTGCCGGCCTTTGTGAAGTACCCGCCTGCCTGATGGCCGCGGGCGCATTGACCCTTGTGATATGCGCATGGATCTCTGTTAAAACCAGTAAAAAGCGAGGACTTTAATTGAAAACGGGGCCGGACATGTTGAAATACGAATCGATACCCAGTAATGTTTTGTTGAAAATAAAAAGGAAGAATATCCAAGCATGGAGGCGTAATGACAAGGGGCCGGAAGCCGCAAAAGCGATCGATATTGGCCGGGAAGCGGTTTGACACCGCAAGGCATATTCTCGGGAAGAGCTACGAGGCCCTTGTTGACGATCCGCGGTGGGTTGAATCGATCGGAATATTCGATACTAAAACGGTACGGGGCTGGGTCAAAACCGGCATTCCTCAAAATCGGGTGGCGCAACTCGCCGGGTATATAAGAATACCGGCATATATGCTGGTGGATTACGCGCTTTCCGATCAGGTGTTCGAAAGACATGTTTATGAGGTGATAGCGGATAAAGGTCTTCCCGGGACAGATCCCCCGGCCGTTCCGAATGATACGCAGGGGCATCATTTTGACGCCTTCATCTGTCATGCGAAAGAGGATACGCTCATAGCGGTCCGACCGCTTTTCGATGCCTTGGCGAAGGCGGGATTAAAGGCCCGGTATGAGGGGTATGCACTGCGCAAAGGGGATGATCTTATACGCACGGTTTCCCGGGGGCTTTCGATTTCCCGGGCGGGCATCCTCATCTGCTCGGAGGCGTTTTTCCAATATGACTGGCCGGCAGCCGAGCTGGATGAGATTGCTGACATTGAAATCAACGGGCGAAAACCGATAGTCGGCATAGGGTATGGCGTTGATCGGGGGTTCGTCGCCCGTTACTCTGAAAAATTAGCGGGCCGAATCGTTGCCGATACGCCCTCTGTTTTTAAGCATCTCGCTATTCAATTATCGGATTTTTTACATCCAGAGGAGGAAAAATCAAAGAAAGATCCGGCCTTGAAATTTGAAAACCTTCTGGCACACCGGTAAGCCGGTCCAAAAGTCCAATCCGGGCGGTGGTGATGGGTGAGGTCGTTGCCATAAAGGAAAAGGCGCAAAGGTACATCGACGGCAGGAGTTCCCGTGAAGAGATGAGTGCCTCAACGCCGCTGTTGACCTCCATTGCCACCGAACTGGTGAAGTTGCCGGAAGAACAGATTATCGCTTATAGAAGAGTCGTAACGCTGGACATGGAGATGCGCCAATCCGGAAACAAAGATAAGGCAAAAGAAGCACTTGAGGCTTGCGAAACGGCATTTGGCATTTTCGGTTTTGTTGGTGAATGATCAAATGTCCGGAGCTAAGCTTGACACCGCCGTAAAAATGTCAGGATCTCTTGCCAAGACGCAAGGGTCGCAAATTTAACCTGCTAATATATATCGGTTTTTTCTTGGCGCTCTTGGCGTCTTTGCGAGAAAATCTCTTTTTTAAGAACCCGTCAAGCTTCCAGCTATGCTGCATTGGACTCCGATTTACCGGTTGACAAAATCCACCGGCCCGTCAATTAATGAAGAATATGGCGAAACCCCGCAAAACCAAAATCCTGAATCGTTTTTTGAAATTCATCCTGCCCTTCGGAATTCTCTGCGTGATCGTGACCGGCGTGGTGATCTCATGGACTAACTACACTCATTTCCGCAGGTCTGTCACCGAAGACTACCGCAACATCGTGAACGCATCCGCAGGAGAGATCCGGCAATATATGGAGAACGCCCGCACCGACCTTATGAGCCTGGCCTGGATCCTTCGGGCAACGTCGCCCGATGCGTGGCGGACCGAGCTGACACTGACCGCCTTTTTGCATGCCAAACCCAAGTTCAAGACGGTTGTGCTGAAAAAGGCCGGCGGGGAGAAAACCGGGTCGGCAGATGGGGATGCCGCAAAAACTGCCGAGCAGGACCGTATCGTAAAAAAAGCACTGTCCGGGGAGATCGCTGTCTCACGGGTGGTTGCCGGGAGGGACAACTTGCCGCTGATCTACCTGGCGGTGCCGGTCAAGCGTTTGGGACAGATCGAGGCGGCGCTCTGCGGCACCCTCGATCTCAAATCGGTATGGGAGGTGCTGGAGGGGATTCGTGTCGGCAGGACCGGACAGGTCTACCTCATCGATCCGTCTGCCCGGACCATCGGCCATCCCGAGATCGACAATGAGGTCGAGGCGCCGCCTTTAGAAAAACCGGAGATATTAAATGAGGTCCGTACCTCTCCGGAACCGGTGGAGTGGTTCGAGCATCGGAACGGAAAGACATTTTTCTGCCTCGGGGCACACATACCGGGCCTTGACTGGTTGGTGGTCTTAAGCCAGGCCACAAACGAGATCTATGTCCAGCTATACAACAACCTCGGTTGGGCTGCTGCCATCAGCATCG
>CAYMSW010000058.1:0-3472 GCA_964393215.1 Candidatus Woesearchaeota archaeon | reverse complement strand
CTCCGCAGCAGAAGTCCAAAGCCAACTATATGTGGCCCTTGATCAGAAATATATAATAGAACCCAAGCAACCCAACAAACCCAAGTAACCCAATAAACCCAACAAAACCACTATGTTTAAAAAAATATCAAATATTTATTTTCATGTCCTCATCATCGCACTGCCCTTCCTGGCACTGTACAGTCATACCTTCATGACATTGATCGATGACTGGTCGAACGATGATAACTATTCCCATGGTTTCCTGATCCCATTTATCACCGGGTACATGATTTGGCAGAGGAAAAATGATTTGGCCGAATTGCCAGTGAAGCCAAGCAATCTTGGTATTATCGCGATTCTGATGGGTCTGGGCATGCACATCCTTGGTAATGTGGGGGCCGAACTTTTCGTGATGCGGGTGTCTATTATCGTCACCCTGTGGGGGCTGATTTTTTATCTCTGTGGTAAGGAAATCAGCCGTGAAATTATCCTTCCCATCATATACCTGATATTCATGGTGCCCTTACCAGCAATCATCTGGAACCAAATTGCCTTTCCACTCCAACTTTTTGCTGCAAAACTGACAACTCAGGTTATTCAACTGTTGGGTATGCCAATTTTAAGAGAGGGGAATATCCTTCATCTTTCCAACACCACCCTCGAGGTCGTTGATGCCTGTTCGGGAATTCGGTCCCTGAATTCCCTGCTGGCATTAAGCGCTGCATTTGCATACATCTCCTTAATGCTGAATTGGACCAAATGGGTTCTGTTTTTTTCCGCTGTCCCAATAGCTGTAATCGTCAACATCGTTCGTCTGACCATTACCGCCCTCATGGCAAGATATATAGGACCAGAGGCCGCGCATGGATTTCTGCATGACATGTCCGGCCTCTTGGTTTTTGCTGTCGCATTCATTATTTTGTTCCTTGTCTACTCAATACTAAGCAAATTTGAGGCCAGAGTTTATGATTAACGATTTGCGACAGTAAGTAACATTAGGTGTGACACCGGTGCCTGATCAAGAATTCACCCTAACAAACCGCAATTTACTGCTACCTTATCTTGTTCCATATGTAGCATATGTAGGCATAAGCTCGCTTTTTCAAAGGGTTCTTTCCTTCGAATGGATCTACGTATTGAGATTGGTCATTGTACCAGTAGGGCTTATTTGGGCATGGAAATGGTATATGCCGATCACAGGACCCCGGAGCAAGGCTGGCTCCATATCTGCCGGTATTGCCGGGGGGCTGTTGGGCTGTTTCGCCTGGGTATTTCTTCTCGGTTATTTTGTAGAGCCATCCCAAGGTGAGCCCTGGAGTGATACCGGTTTTTTTTTAAGGTTAGCCTCCGCAGTCTTGCTTGTGCCAGTCTTTGAAGAGATGTTGATGCGGGGATACTTCTTCCGTGTAGCCCTGCAGTGGGATGTGGCCAGAAGGGGGAATTCGAACGATCCTTTCGGGAAAGCTTACGATGAGGACAATATCAATACTGTTGAGCCCGGGGCCTGGAGTTTTTGGGCCATAACGATTTCGACACTGATATTCACTGCAGGTCATGGCGTCAGCGAGTGGGTGCCGGCGATTGTTTATGGGTTACTCATGTCATGGTTGTGGATTATCAGAAAAGATATTCTATCGTGCATTGTGGCGCATGGCGTGACAAACTTTGCATTGGCATGTTATGTAAAATATACAGGACAATGGGGATTTTGGTAGCCCAATTTATCCACAGATTTCGCAGATTAGAATAGTTGAACGATAGGGATTGAGGAGTCTGCCTGGTTTGAAGATATACAGTGATATGCCGCAGGGTGTTTCATTCTGTTTCCGGTGGGTTTTCCAATGCCTCCTTTTCTTTTTTTGCTTTGTACGCCTTTTCATATTTTCTGACTTTGAGAAAGTCGTATATCGCCCAGGGTAGAAGCACAAACGCCGCACTTCTGTTGAACCAAATGTGCTCCAACATGTCAGGATCTGTTGTAAACCAGCCATCATAGAAACACCAGATGCCAAATCCGGCTAAAAGGAGTGGAAAAAGGTAGGGGCTGATTTCGGGGGGCTTTTTTCGATGTTTGGACTTGTCATCTGTCATTGAGTTCTCCATAACTAATCTATATAATCTGTATATTATTAGCTAGATAAACAGTTTGTCAATTAAAACTTGTGCCGGGTTAACATTCAATGGCGATATTTGTTTCTTAATCAATACCGACTATTTAATATAGACCTAAGTGTTGCTGATTTGGCAGCAAGAATGAGGAGAGCACATCGTTGGAAATTATCGGATGCTTTTCAGGCTGCAATCTGCCAGCTGAATAGAATAAAATTGACCGTTTGAAATTCAAAGGACTTCGATCCCAATAAACATGAATTTGTTGAAGTTCCTTACCGAGTAAAAGAATAGTAATCACAAGCCTGTATCTTGTATTTCTATAATGAAGAGAAGTCAAATTTTAAGCCGACAAACCGGAATTAGAAATTTGAATTGTAAATTCTGAATTAATGTATGCTACCAATTTCTTATCCAAATGATAGCGGACTTTGAATATTATAAAACCCAGATGCAAAAAGGATTCGTCAATAGGATCGCAGAGGGATAGGTTATGGTCGATAGACCCCAGCGTTGCATAAATTTGCATTATCCAGGAATCCAGAGTTACACGAACTTATTACTGTAATTGGACAGATACTGGATGCTCGATGCTGGATACTGGATAAACAGAAGAGTTCCGATGGTGGTATCGAAAATATCCAGAAACCAGAAACCAGGATCTGCTTCGGCCGACAGCGGATTTCCCCATAATCACCTCATATCAAAACCAAACATCTCTTATTATGATAAAGGAGGGATCGGCTATCTGCTGCATAATTTCTATAATGGGTGTGAAAATATTTTCCGATCTATCGCGTGCTTCTTTGAAAATGATCTGGGGCCTCAATCATGACACAAAGATTTGCTCAAACGCATGAAAATAGAAATGCCGGGGTATCGTCCCTCGGTCATAGACAAAGAACTTAACTGTTTCTCGATGATTTTCGAGCTTTCCGACACAAATTTCGTCATTCTTATTCTTTTGAGTTGGATTGGGAGAAAGAAAAATCGATCGCTGCAAAGCTTGATAAGACTGAAACTCTATTTCGAAAGCAAATCATGCATTTTCTTAGTCAGTTGAACCAAATTTGAATAGCTATATAGACTGTATAACCCCAAAAACCCGAAAAACCCAACAAACTCAATAAACTCTAAACTTTCAGCCCGTTAAATATACCGAATGCCTAAACGGAGGGGATTTAACTGGGACAATGAACCCAACCAACTCAACAAACCCAATAAACCCATGAGCCTACCAGCCTTCAGCCCGTTAAATATGCCGATGGCATCAGCGGAGCGAATTTAGCTGTGCCAAAAACCATACTATTAACCATCGACGTTGAAGACTGGTTCCAGGTTGAAAATTTCAAATCCTATATCCCATTCTCATCATGGGATT
>CAYMSW010000057.1:0-3514 GCA_964393215.1 Candidatus Woesearchaeota archaeon | reverse complement strand
GTTTCTTCCAAATCCTTGGTGAATCATAGATATTTCCTTTATATCCTCCAATGAATCTGTTGAAATAATATTTGTATGTCCATCATCATGAATAATCATATTCATTTTGCAAACTCTTGCTATTTGATCATTTATCTCAATTCCATAAAGGTTATCCTTAGCAAAATCATGCCACATTGCAAAATTTTCTCCAGGGCTATCTGGAAACTCTTTATCTGCTAATTCTCTGACGTAATCCATTGCATTAAGCAAAAAACCACCACTACCACACGCAGGATCCAAAATAAGTTTGTCCTCTTCAGGTTTCAAGAACTTAACTGCAAATTGAATAACTTCTCTTGGAGTAAAAAACTGCCCCATTTTACCCTTAAAAAAGTCTTCCATAAATCTTTCAAAAGCAACACCCTTGGTATCTAAATCAGTTTTATTAAAATTTATACTCTGCAAATGTTCAACAACACCATAAACAACTTTTGGATTTAATCTTATATCCTCTTTAAATACTTCAACATCCTTTTGTTTCGCATATTGGTAAATTTTGTTAACTCTCTTAAAAACTTCTTCAGGTGTTTCATGCGTCCCAACTTGAAATTTATATGATTCTCCTTTTTTAGTAATAGCCCTACCTTTCTCTTCCTGCAATTTACAAAAGAGAAGTTTTGATATCTCATCAAAGGCAGCAGTTGGTGCCAACTTACCTCCTTGCCAAACAGTATGATGTGCTTTATCCAAAACTCTAATTAAATCATCACGAGAGACAAGTTTTAAATCTTTTTCAGAATCACCTTTGACAAATCTATATTTTGGGGCCCTTCCATATTTTTCAGGTACGTCAGCAATCACATTTTTCTCTCTTTCTCTCTGTTTAAATCCTGCAACATCAAAAGCAGTTCTTGTTGTTCCTGCAACAACTATTGCATATTTTGCCCTCTTGCTATTCGCATTACCAAACGCTTGCTCTATTGCTTGTTTAAACTCTGCATCAGATATTCCATCTCTCTTACACTCAACAACCAAATATTCTTTTCCCACTTCATCATAAACAACAATATCTGCCCTATCATCAGGAATCCTTCTTTCAACCTTTACCTCAATATCAATATTTTCTCTTGGATATTTTTTATCCAAGACAAGTTCAACAAAATAGGCAGCTCTTACTTTTTCCTCTGGGTTTTTAAAAGTTGTAGTATAAGTTCTCTTACAATGGTACGTTATTTTTGATTTATCTTTAGAAAAAGAGATTATTCCTTCAGAAACACCATTCTCTATACTTTTTGCAAAAAAACCATTACCTGCTTCATCCATAAGTATTTGTAATTAATAACTTTTTATAAAGGTTATTACCATTAATGTCAAAAACCATTTATCTATTTCTCACTAAAAAGCTCAAGATAGCACCAAGAACAACAAACCCAAAAATCATCCAAGTTCTCAAAGGATCATCATTCAGCATAATGAAATATCCCACCACAAGACCCAACGTCAAGTAGGTGATCCTCTGTGACTTAATATAGTTTTTTTCACTCATCTTAATTGCCAAAAATCTGTATTCCTATCAAAACAGCTTGAATTGTCACTGCAACAGCCATCACTATCGTCCAAAATATAATCAACCTTTGAAATTTATTTGAAGATTCAGAACTATTCTTTATTTGAATATTTAGAACGTGTAAATTGCGATTTAAACTGTCTATTTGTCTTCTCAAAACATCTGGGTAAAAATCCATCCTGCACCCCTAAATTTCATATTAAAAAACAAACAATTAAACATTTAAAACACTTCCGAAAAGCCCGACGGCGCCTGAGTCTAACTATACTAAATTCTCTTTTTTTAATTCCTCAAGTACACCAACCATAATCAAAGGAAAACTCAAAGAAACATCACCAATCACAGTAACAGCATCAGAATCATCTTTAATCTTACCCCAAGACTTAGCTTCATTAGTACTAGCCCCACTCATACTACCACTAGAATACCTAGCAGTAGTCAAATAAACAGCATAATCCAAACCACCATTCAACAAACAACTCAAAATAGCATGATGCTTAGAAATACTCCCACCTAAAGATATCAAACCCTTCTTTTCATCCTGAGAAGTACTAAATAATATATTCTCAAAATCCTTAACAACATCTACAACAAAAGAAGAATTATCCTGCTGAAACATAAATAAATGAAAACCAAATGCACCATCAGTTATAGCTGGACAAAATATAGGAACTTTCTTCTTAGCAGCTTGAAATAATATACTATCCTCATCTTCCAAACCCAAACCAATCTCCCTAAAAATCTCAGAAGGAGCCCACCTTTCTTTCTTAGCAAAAAGACCTTTCAAATAAGGCTTCATAAGATCCTCAAACTTCATATAACTCTCACCTCTAATAAAAAGATTACCAACCCTATTCACACCTTTCTCATAAAGAGCAACATCATCAGAACCAAAATCTCCAATAACAAACTCCTCACCATGAGCCTTCATTATATCTTCCTCAAGACCACCAACTGTAGTCACAACAACATCAACCAAACCCAACTTAATCAACTGAGCAAAAAAACCTCGCAAACCAGAAGTAACCATATTTGAAGTAAAAGTCAAATAAATCTTAGCTCCATCCTTCTTCATTTTAATTATAGTCTCTTTAGCCTTAGACAGCTCAACGCTCTGAAAACCGACCTTACCTAAAGAATCAACCAAAGTAGCAACATCCATACCTGGAACCCACTTCAAATCCTTCACTTTTTCCATGAAAAGAGAGTAAAACATAAATTTAAAACCCTTTCCTTGACACACACAACAAAAACATTTATATATAGCTACTGTAGTATATAATTCGGTGCCAGGGAGTACCTTTAATCTGCTTGCAGAATCCCGCACTGTGTTCCCCGTCCTTATCCGTAAGGCGGGTTTTATATTAAAATGGAAAGAATTTCTATATACATTGATGGTCCAAACTTCTATTTCGGAATAAAATCCATCAACAAAAGATACAGCGATTTCCACTTTGACTTCAAAAAATTTATAAAAAACATAGCAAAAGACAGGAAACTAGTAAAAATCTATTATTACAATGCTTCGTTAAAACAAGATAAAAATCCAGAAATATTTAGAAAACAACAACTATTTTTCAACAGATTAAGAAAAATCCCTAAGCTGAGCGTAATTCTCTGTAAAAGACAATTAAGAACAAAATTAGACGGAGAAGAATTCTACACAATAAAAGGAGATGATATACATTTAGCAATAGATATGCTCAAGGACGCTTACGAAAATAAATATGATACTGCGATTCTAATAAGTGGAGATGGAGATTTTGCTCCGCTAGTTCAATATGTTAAAAACAAAAAGAAAAAGGTAGAAAATTATCACTTTAAGGGAAACGTTTCTCATAACCTAAGCAAGAAGTGCAAAATCAACAAAGTAATAAACAGAAAAATGGTAAACAAATTCTTTTTGAGAACTAAAAAGCCCGACGGCGCGTGAGTCTAACACTTACTAAAAATAAAAATAAAAAA
>CAYMSW010000056.1:0-3598 GCA_964393215.1 Candidatus Woesearchaeota archaeon | reverse complement strand
AACTTCCCCGCACCTGACGCATTGATGTGGCATTTTTTAACCATTAATAAACAAATCTATCTGAGATGGATTCTTTCTTATGTCTTTTACAATATTAGCAGGTCCTACTATAGTCAAGCAGTCTCGTTTTCCCATAAATGCCTTATACACAACATTACCAACAGCGTTAGTGGCAGTTTTAGCAACACTTATATTTTTCTTCTTCCTTTTCTTATTCCCATTAGGATAAACTGTACAAAAAGAAATACCTGGAAAATCTTTTGTAATTTGTCCCATCGTTCTTTCAATAAGTTTAGCCTCCTCATTAGGTTTTAATTTACCTTGCATTAAAACAATTTTATCCCTTCTAATTACGCTAAAAATTTTATTTAATTTTTGATCAGTATTAAGACTTGAATGCTCCCTATAAGGTATATATTTAAAAGATAACATATTACTTAATTATACGGAATAACTCTTTATAAAAGTTTTCCATATTTTCTCCCTTTTCTGCTGAAATACCAACGACAGGATACTGCGGAAATGCAGATTCAACTTTCTTTACACTTGCTCTTTTCAAATCAGTTTTGTTTGCAGCTATCAAAACAGGAATATCTCTTGCTGCAAGATTACCAACTATAGTAATATTGACTTGTGAATAAGGACTTTTAGTTGAATCCAAAACAATTACAACACAATCAACACTATCTAACCATTTTATTGCCTCAATAATTCCCTTTGTTGCTTCCTTTGCTCTTTGCTTTGCCTCTTTAGACTTTAATTTAAACTTCAAAAAATCCTCATAATCAATCTTAGTAGCAATACCTGGTGTATCAATTAAATTAAATGTCAACTCTTTTCTACCAGATTTAATTTTAACCTGCTCCTTAGTTTGAATCATTCTTGTCTCATGTGGCACTTTAGAAACAGAACCAACTTCTTCACCCAACCAATCCATGCTAATTTTATTTGCTAATGTTGTTTTCCCGGCGTTTGGGGGGCCATAAAAACCCAACTTAACATTATTTTTACCACGAAATAACTTATTAATATACCTAGTAAAAAAAGATTTAACCTTGTTAATCATTAATTTATCACCTTAGAAGTAGTCTCTCAACTTGGTATATAAATATTTCTACACTATAATTCCCCATACCAAATATAAAGCCTAAATAACTTAAAATCAAATTGATTATTGGCAGAATCATATCCTTGAACAATAAAACTGTCTACATAAACATTCTCTTGAGGCAAGGCTGGTTCAACTTCATCAGCACAATTTGAATCATCACAAACTAAATATTCATACTCAAATCTAAGCCCATCAATCTCTTCCTCCAAAAAAATCGGGATATCGCCTTGATGTGAAAATAATAAACTTCTATTTTCGTTCTGCAAACTACTAAAAATAGAATCTTGCAAAGCTTCAATTTCAGAAGGAACTTCATCAACTTCAGAAGTTTTAAATGACAAAGAAATTACAACAACCATTAAGACAACAATTACTGCTATTACAGCTTCCAATGTTTTCATATATCCTTTTTTACCTACCACACTTTCACCTCTATTTTAATAGGAGTTTTAGTTCCATTATTATTTAAGACATTATCATTCCAATTCAAAACAAAAACATTGTCCGACTCCAATGGTTGAGCATAATTGCATTCATAAGTAACAGACAAACCTTCAACTTCAACAGAAAGATCCTTAATATTAGGATAACTTATCAATTCCTTAAAATTATCATACTCATCAATAGTTTCGCAGCAACCAATACCAGTATCATCATCACAACTAAACAAATGATCATATATCTTCTGCTCACTAAACCCCTTCAACTTTTCAACAACACCCAAAACACAATTCAAATCTTCATCAGAACAATAATACAATTGATATCCATGGTCTTCAACCACCCCTCCTAACTCTTCCTCAGAAAGAAGAACATTAAAACCATACACTTCTAAACCAGGTACCACACTAATATCTGATTGAAAATACAATGTATCCGAAACAAGGTCAAATGGCCTAGCCACAGATAAATCAGAACTAAGAACATTCATTTTAGATTCATCAAATCCTACAAATCTAGTACTACTAAATACAATCCAATCAACAGTTGGATTAATAGTAAATTCACCTTCATTCTTAACAAACAAAGGATAATTATCAATCCCATAATATCCTTCCTCTCTAATTCCTTGCTCAGCAATTGAAATTAAATACTCTGTTCCATAATCATCAATAACATGTGGCTTAAACAAAACAAATATTGTCAAAGTAAAAACCAGAAAAATTCCAAGGCTTATTACCCAATCCACATATGAAATTCCTTTCTTATCCATTTTAACCAACAAAAGATGAAAATATTAAATAACCAAATAGTACCATAATCAACGAATGTTTCAAACCAGCCATTAACTTACCTTCTGAAAATTTTCCAATTAACAATCCGGAAAAGAACCCCTGTATCAATATCAAACCAATAAAAATAATATTGAAATTAATAGTAGATGCAACAGTATCACCAACCTCACCACTACCAAAACCAGACAACCCTGATCCAGAAATAGCAGTTATACCTATATCACTCAATTGAGGCAATAAATAAACCTGTAAAACAACCATGATACCAATAAAAACAAAAAATACAAAATATCCTTGAATTAACTGTGAAAAAGTATTCGATTTTCTTTCTTCCCTTATTTTTCTAACTTGTAACACAGAATTAACAACAGAATCTAGAACCTCAGTTATGTTTCCACCGCTTTCCTCAGCTTCAACAATAATCGTCATAGCTCTCTGAACAACTTGATTATTAGTACTCTTTCCAAACCGAACAAAAGAATCTCTCAAAGGAATTCCCCATTCAATTTGATAAATTAATTTGTTAACGTAAGGATTCAAAGCACCATAATCCGTTCCCTTTAACTCAACTATTGATTTAGGAATCGGAACTCCTGATTTGACACCATCAGAAACTGCTCTAATGAACTCCAAAAACTTAACCTCTACTTCTTTTTGCCTCTTATTTTCTCTTATAGAATCTAACCAATATTGAAAAATTATTGCAAATATTCCCAATCCAATTAAAGGTTTAAACCATCTGGAATCAACATCATACAAAAACAAAAGAGCAAACCCTATCATAGCAAACCCTATCAAAAACCCTACAATATGCCTAATTTTTATTTCGAATTTCATACTCCTGATTTAGTTGTCTCCAAAAATAATATGAAAAAGATATTTATCAATGGTAAAAGCAAAAATGTTGATACAATAGACACCAAAGCAATAGACATTCCAAAAATAGTTGGTGAAATCTTCTCAAGTATCGCAAAAGTAACAATCAATAATAAAGGAGCGGCAATAACCACACCAACATAAATTTCAGAATATGTTGCCAACAATTCCAAATACTTTTTTTGCTCATGTTTAAATTTTAACAAAGCATCATCAGATTTATCATTCAGATATTGTCTTAAATCTCCACCGCTTTCAATGGTGGAAGACATTCCATCTAATAACTCCTTTAAATCAGGAGAAGAAGTTCCAGAAGCTACAGATCTTAAAGAAGAGGATAAACTATATCCAAATAAATTAATATGATTCAAAACCT
>CAYMSW010000055.1:0-3871 GCA_964393215.1 Candidatus Woesearchaeota archaeon | reverse complement strand
GCAGAATTTTACCCAAATTTTGCCTACGGCAAAACTTCTCTAAATCCCAATGTTAGTTGCAATATTACTCGGGCTGGGCAAAATTAATAAAGGCTAAAAATAATCTCTTACTATGACTAATTACGATTTGTTTGCAAAACATTATGATGCTGTGATGGGCGAACCAAAAGCCAAAGTTGCTTTCATTGAAAAGTCTATCAAGCAACATAAACCAAAAGCCAAAAAAGTTTTGGAGTTGGCATGCGGCACGGGTTCTATTTTGAAACTTTTGGAAAAGAAGTATCAAGTTTTCGGTCTGGATTTATCATCGGGAATGCTTTCTCTGGCAAAGAAGAAAGTGAAATCAGGAAAGTTTTTCCATCAGGATATGACTAAATTCACGATTAATGAAAAGTTTGATGTAATTCTTTGCGTTTTTGATTCCATAAATCACTTGCTTAAATTTAGTCAGTGGCAACAAGTTTTCTCTAAAGTAGATCAACAATTAACTGAAGACGGCATTTTCATCTTTGACATGAATATGCAGAAAAAACTTGACCGCCATATTAGAGAAAAGCCTTGGGATCACTGGTTTGGAAAAAACTTACTTATCATGGATGTTACTGATGATGGAAACAAAGTTTCTAATTGGAATGTTAAAGTATTTGAGCATCAGCAAAAAAATACTTTCAAAATGTATGAAGAAAACATCAAGGAGAAAGCATTCCCTCTATTTCAAGTTAAAAAATCATTACAGAAACACTTTTCTAAAGTCCACATTATTGATCCAGACCGAAAACGCCCATCACAGCAATCAGAGAGATTATTTTTAATTTGTAAAAAATAGTGCCCAGCCCTGCGTCATACTGTGCCTACGCTTTGCTTCGGCATTTTTTCTTGCAGAAAAAACACATAACAGCGATTATCTGGTTCGGACTTGCAGTCCTCACCCAAATTTCACTTCGTAAAACTTCAGATAACCGCGATGTTATACGCAATTCAAAAAATATTTTTCTAGATGTAAAATGAAGATAGGCTTTCTAAAGGGGAAATAAATTTGATTTTTTCTAAAACAAAAAAAGGGGGATAATAATGTGTTTTCTTCACTTCGTCACGAAAACGATTTAAATATTAGGGTAAACTTTATATAATAATAACAAATAGTTAATTAAGGTAATAAAAATATGGCAAAAGACATTGAACCAAAACTAAAACTGATTAGTCAATACCTTATACTGGAAAAATCACAAAATTTTGTAATACCTGAATATCAACGTAGTTACTCATGGGGTATAGGCCATTGTGATAAATTATGGCAAGACATTGACGCGTTTATCTCTTCCGATGCAAGTGACCCCTATTTTTTTGGTACAGTCATAGTAGATTGTTCAGATCATGATAAATTCAATCTAATTGATGGACAACAACGTACTACTACCTTCTTATTATTGCTTAAAGCATTGTTAATAAGATTAAATTATGTCCTAAAAAACATTCCCAACGATGAAGATTCTGAAGCACTAAAAGCAGGACTTGAGGCAAACAGAAATAAAATTATGACTATTTTGTATAAAGCAGAAGCTGAAGATATTCCCACTATGCTAAAAGATGATACCAAAACCAAAAATAAATTAATTATAGAAAACAAATCTATTAATGAACTGTATTTAGATGAAATAAAGAAAATTATTGAAGCAATAGACTTTGATACAGCTGAACAAAAAGTGCATAAAATTCCGCGCAAACAAAAAGATAATAAATACACAAATCATTTTCGAAATTTCAAATATTTTTATGAAAGATTGAGGGATAAGTCTGATTCTCAACTCAATGAATTTGCAAAAATATTTTTGAATAAATGTCAAGTTATAGAAATTCGAAGTTGGCAAATAGAACAAGCAATTACAATGTTTAATTCTCTTAATTCTACAGGGTTGCCTCTTGCAGATGCAGATATTATCTCAGCACAACTTTATTCCAAGGCAGGCACAGATAAAAATAAATTTAATGAACAATGGAGATTAATAAATAAATTAGTCGAAGAACTAAATACTCGAAAGATTATAGATATTGATTCAGTATTACAACAGTTTATGTATATCAATCGGGCTATTAATAAAGAGTATGTTAAAGACAATTCAGTTGATGTAACAACGCCTGGGTTGAGACGATATTATATAGACATAAAAAAAGAATTATTAAGCAAACCATTAGACCTATGCACAAATTTTGATAAAATTACAAAAACTTGGGATAAAATAAAAAATTATCCTGTAGTCAAATTACTTTTGAAGTATAATGAAAACGCTAAGCTGTATTTATCAAGCTATTTATATCGCTACAAAACGACCGATATTACAGAAACAGAAGTAATGGACATTTGTGAATCTTTATTAAGACTGTTTACTATATTAGAATTGGTTGATTCGGGTTATTCTAGTGCTAAATTTAAAACATTTTTGTTTGGTGAGAACATTAAATTAGTTGATAAAAATATTTCTATAGAAATTATTAAAAAAGACTTTAATGAACATATTAACAAAAATTGGAATGAAAAAGATATTTCAGAATCTATTTTTGCATATGAGAAGAACATTCTGGTTTACATTAACGAATATTTATATGACAAAAATAAATTTAATTTTGAAGAAAACGTAAACCTTGAACACATTATGCCATCAAGTGGTCGAAATATTACTACAATACAAACAGATGCAGGTATTGAAAACAAAGAAGATTTTAATAGTATAGTAAACAAACTTGGTAATAAAATATTACTTGAAGAAGATATAAATAAATCTATTGGAAGAGAATGGTTCAAAACAAAAAAACAAAATTCTATAAAAGATAAATCAGGATATAAAGACAGTAGATACACCATTGCACGAGCATTGACTGAATATCCGAAGGATACATGGACAAAAGAGGATATTGATAAAGCAACTAATAAAGCCGTTGAAAGAATTGTTAAATTTATATTTAATAAATAATAATTAAAGATCTTCTTAAAGAAAACTCCGTTTTTTCTCATTGCAGAAAAGTAAGAAAAAAGAGTATAAAAAAATTGAAAAATGAAATTCACCCCTAACCCCTCTTTCATTTTTCAAAACAGAAAAAATCAAATTTATAAGAATTGAGGAAAGCCTATCCTAATGAGTAAGGACGAAAAATATTTTTTGAACTGAGCCTTCGGCTTTTTTTCTTGCAGAAAAAACGTATAACAGCGATTAAGAGGAAAATCCCTTGCAGGAATTTTCCCAAATTCGGTTTTGTGGGTTGCCTCAAAACCGAACTTCTCTTAATCGCGATGTTAAGCGACATTTACACTGAGCACTAAATTTATATAGTTGCATAAATAATCATGATGTATGAGTCAAATCAAAGGAATAAATAAATCTGAAACAAAAGTAGTTTATACATTATCAAAAGATAATGATTTTTTCAAGCAAATGACTGAAGTCTTAATTAAACTTGGTCTTCATGAAAAAATACCAGCAGATTTTCCAATTAAATTAGAAGACGATGAAGAACCTATTGATTTGACTCAAAAGAACGAATTCTATAATGAAGTAAAAGAAAATAATAAGGATATTTCAATAATTTATGCAACTAGCAAAATATTTGTTATTGCTTCTGGTTCAGAAGAATTTATTATAGAATTTAACAAATATATTAACAATTATTTTTCATTCTAACGTGCTCAGTATAAACGCTTCGGGGACGCTGCGCTTTCAGAAAATCAAAGATTTTCTTCACCCTCGCTTAACAAGGATTTAGAGGTTCGCGCCTCGGCTCGGCGCTCTCCCAAATTTTTGCTTTGCAAAAACTTCTCTAAATCCCGATGTTATACGCAATTCAAAAAATATTTTTCTTAATGTATAACGAAGATAGG
>CAYMSW010000054.1:0-3904 GCA_964393215.1 Candidatus Woesearchaeota archaeon | reverse complement strand
AGAAGAAGAACCTGAAAAACAGGAAGAAGGGAAGGATTCTGGTAAATTATATAGAGAATATCTGCGCAAAATTAAATATATTGAAAAAAAGTGGCCAGGACTTAAGCCAAAAAGGGGAGAAGAGGGATATGTGGATTGGAAAGGAAAGTATGATAGGGTAGGGGTTATCGGAGATATCTTATTCGAAAGAGGTTATATTCAAAAAACCAAAAGATATCGTAAAAGATAATCTAGAACCATTTATCCAAACTCTTTTGTTTTTTTCCTTTTAATCTTTCTATTAATTTATTAATTCTATCTTCTGAGAAATCGTGTGATGATAATATTTTTTCAACTTTTGGTAAGTCTGGTTCTTTCCATCTTAATTTGTAATCTTTTATTATTGGCATATTTTTAAAAGTTGCATAAACTTCTTTCCAATTGAATTCTGCTTCAACTTGTGAAAATATCTTATCGAATTTTTTGTGTTCTCTAACTAATTTTAGTGCAGTTTTAGGTCCTATCCCTTTTACACCCTTTGGATTATAATCTGTACCAACTAAAATAGAAAGCGCAATTAATTGATCTTGATTTATCTTTAGTGTTTTTAGTGTTTCTTTTAGTTCTATCATTTCGGGTTTTATTGTAATGTATAATCCATTTACTCTTCTTTTATTCGAGGAAGTTATGTTTCTTATTGTTCTTGGTGCTGAATAGAGTAATGAATCTGTATCTTGGCTAACAACTGCGTAAACATCTTTCTTTTCTGCCATGAATGATGCCTGTGCTTCTGCTTCTGATGGTGCTTGTATGACTGGCAGTCCTAATGCTTGAATGAACTCTCTTGATTCTTCCATTATTTTTCGGTCCATTCTTGTAAACTGTTTGCTATATTTTAGCATGGATTCTGGATCTCTTTCCTTTGACGCTTTTGCATACTTTGCTTCTGCCTTTACTTTTCTTTCTTCTCTGTTTTGTTGCTCTTTTAATTTCATTCTTGGGGCTTTTCCATCAAATACGAAACAGAGTTTTAGATTTTGTTCCATTAAGTTAGGAATTCTTGTTGAGAGGCCCATTAAATGAGAAGTTACTCTTCCTTTAGAATCCATTAATGGAGTTCCATCTGCTTGTCTTATTGATGTAAGAAATTGGTAAAGAACATTGCTTGTGTCCACTGCCAGTTTTTTTCCGGCTAGTGAACTAAATTCTATTTCCTTTTTTGGTAATAAATCTGTTATTGCTACTCCCATTTTAATATCCAAATAATGTTGTTTGTTTGTTTCCTTTCATTAAATCATCAAGGTTTGTATCGAAGAATAATAAAATTGTATCTGCAATTGGCTTGATTTGCTTATTGATGTAATGTTCATAATCTATTTTATGTTTTAGTGCTTGTATTGGTTCTGGTCCGTCTGTTGTTATGTAATATTCTATTGTGCTTGATTCTAACTTTTTTAGTTTTCTGGCTGCTTTTACATGTGGTGGTGTAATTTTCTGATATTGTTCTAAATCTTTCCTTATTGATTTTCTGTAAACTAATTCTTTGTCATATTTTCCTTCTCTTAGGTTATCTACGAATTTTTTAACGAATTTTGTAACTTCTTTTTTGTGGAATATTCTATCCAATAGTTCTAGTTGAAATTTCTTTGCTGCTTCTGTCCAATCTCCTCTTACAGACTCTAATCCGACTATGTCTAATTTTTCTTTTCCATCTTTTTTTAATAATCCTGCATATCTTTTTTTTGCTCCTTCTTCACTGCCCCTTACTTTTGGCATCATAAATCTTGTATACAGTTTTTCATATTCCAATTCTAGATGGCTGGTTCTTTTGTATTTTTGTTTGATGTGTTTTTTGTAGAAATCATTGATTTCTTTCTCTAGCTTTTTCCCTATTTGGTTTGCTTTTGCTTCTGATTTTTCTTTTGTATCAACAAAAACAGAATCTGTATCTGAATATATTACTTTGTAACCAAGTTCTTCTATTTTTTGAGCGGTTTGCTTTATTATATGTCTGCCAAACCCGGTTAATCCGTTGGCCATGTTAAGATTGTAAAATCTGCAGTTTGGATTTGCTAAAACACCCCAAAATGAGAGCATTATTATTTTTATTGCTTGTATTGCTAGTTTATTCTTTTTTTTCTTTGCTTCATCTCTTTCTTTCCATAATATGTTTACTACGTCGGGCAAGATGCCTTCTTTTTCTGAATCAAAGTATACTTTGGTTGGGGCTTCTATGGATCCTTTTTTCTTTTTCTTGTCCAGGAAAGAGTATGGATCAATATTGAAAGTTCTAATCATTGAAGGATATAGCGATTTGAAATCAAGAACTATTAAATTATCATAAATTCCCGGAACTGATTCCATAACATATCCGCCTTTTATTCTTGTTTCTCTTTCTTTTGGATCTGTTGTTGGAGCAACTAACTTTCTTTCTCTTGCTTTTTGAAGATATAAGAAATCTAATGACGCTATTGATGCATTAACTCTATCTAGTTGCATCCCAGTTAGTAAAGATCTTTGTATTGCTAAATCCATCAAAACTGTTTTTGTAATTATTTTGTATGCTAACTCTGAGTCCATTAAATTGTATTCTACTAATTTTTTTTGATCTTCTCTGTAAAGTCTATCTATTTCTTGATATTTTTCTTTTCCAGTTGTTTCTATTAGTTTTGATGTTCCTAACATTTCTTTGGCCACGGTATTTAATCTGTAATTATCTAATTTTACAAATGATGATCTTGTTAAATCAATCCCATCTAAAACTACTCTTCCGGGAATGTCTGCTTTACTCGTTCTAAAGAAATTCTTTTCTAATCTCAATTTTGAAACTGAATTATCTCTACCCAAAATAAATGGAATTTCATATTTTTTGAATTTCTCTCTCATAAATTTTAAATCAAAGTTTACTACATTCCAACCAGTAATTATGTCCGGGTCTAGATCCATTACTTCTTTGTAAAATTTTTCTATTGCTTCTTCTTCTGTTTTACATGATATTGCTCCTTGAACTTTTTTATCTGAATCAATAATTACTTTTTTGTAATCTTTTGAATATAGAGAAACGCAGTATAGTTTTTTTGCGTCCTTGTTTGTTTCTATGTCGAATGAAAGTATTTTGAGATTTTTTGGTACGTAATCAGATGATTTTATTTCTGGATTTTTGTATATTCTATCAACTGTTTCGTGCATTTCGGATTCTCCATCTATTTCTATGGCCCCTTGAATATTGTTATCTATTAGAAATCTTACTGGAAATCTTATATCTGCCTCGTATGTCTTTATTTTCTCTTTTCCTAGTTCTGATCTTAATTCTGGTACATCTTTTGGAGAATTTAGTATAATTTTTGTTACTGGTTCTTTTTTAAAATTGGTCAGGTTTGTTTTTTCAAACTTAAACTCTTCTGCTATTTTTTCTGCTTTCTTTTGATTTTTTGTTTCTATGAAGATATATGGTTCAAATTCGTTTATGGTTAGGAATGATTGGTTGTTTTCTAGCCTTCCATATAGAAAAACATATGATTTTCCATTTAATATTCTATAAGTTGAGTAAATAATGAAACCTTTCATGTGTTTAGCTTATTGATTAAGTTTTTAAAGTTTTATTTTTAGTCTCTTTCCTATGGATGACTGGAAAAAAGCTGGAGAAATTGTATCTGAGGCCAGGAAATTTGGCGCCAAATTGGTTAAATCTGGAGCAAGTATTCTTGACGTTACTGAGAAGATTGAAGCTAAAATAAAGGAATTGGGCGGTGGATTAGCCTTTCCTACTCAATTGTCTAGAAATAACGCTGCTGCTCATTATAATGCCCTAATTGGAGATACTTCTAAGTTTGAGGCTGGTGATTTGGTTAAACTGGACTTGGGGGCACATATTAATGGAGCTATTGCTGATTGTGCCATTAGTGTTGATTTGAGCGGCAAAAAT
>CAYMSW010000053.1:0-4013 GCA_964393215.1 Candidatus Woesearchaeota archaeon | reverse complement strand
TGCAATATCCGGATTGGGAATTTGAGGACAATTAGATGGGTTGTGCAAAGGTTTTTCCTTGTTGTGGCGGCGGATATTTTAGAATTTTTCCTTATTTTTATACCAAGTTTGGCATTAACCAATGCAATAGAAATGGAAGACCTGTTGTTTTTTATTTACATCCCTGGGAGATCGATCCGGATCAGCCTAGAGTGAAACTTCCATTTATTAAACGAATACGACATTACTCTAACTTGACTGAAACCGAAAAACGTTTAAGAAAGCTTTTGCAAGATTTTAAGTTTTCAACAATCAAATCTGTATTAGGAGTGTGATAAAATTAACAATGAAGAATCTATCAAAGGCATTAGTATTATCGTTGTCTGCTACCGGAATTGCGGTTGCTAGAGCTCTAACAAAACACGATGTTAAAATATACGGTGTTGATCACCAATTTGCAGTAGGTGCTTTTTCAAAATTTATTCACAAGCCATTTTTTGGGTATAAGGTCAACCTGGATTGTGAGTTTTTAGAAAATTTAATCAAATTTTCCAATATGCAAGATTTAAAACCTGTACTTTTTGCAGCAGATGATAAATTTATCGAATTTATTAGTATGAATTATGATGTTCTCAAGAATTATTACATAATTCAGAAGTCATTACATCCTAATGTTAGCAAATTGTTCCTCGATAAAAAGAATTTTTATGAATTGTGCAAAAAATGCGATGTTAGTTATCCCAAAACAATTTATTTATCAGGGAACGAGTCTGTAGAATATATTGTTGATCAAATCAGATTCCCGTTGATTCTAAAGCCGTATTTAATCCATAAGCTAAAAAGAAGACTTCATGGCAAAAAAGTTATATTCGTTAAAGATGTTAAAGAGTTAGAAGGTATTCTTGTTAACTGGCGAGATTGTTTAAAATATATGCTGATTCAGGAAGTTATAGAAGGCGAAGAGTCTGATATATGGATATTTAAAGGATACTTTGATGAAAACGGAAAGCTCTTGGATTCGTTTACAGGAAGAAAAATACGACAATATCCGCCTGTTTTTGGTTCTGCATGTTTAGCAGAAAGTGCGGCAAATGATACAATAGCCCAAATGAGTATTGAGTTGTTGACAAGACTTGGATTTCAAGGGTTATGCGGTACAGAGTTCAAATTTGACAGGCGAGACAATGAATATAAGATGATAGAAATAAATATTCGTCCTCAGCTCTGGGATGATCTTATGCGTATTAGCAGCAGAAATCTAATATTGACAGCATATTGTAACTTGATCGATCATAAAATACCCACAGTATCAGCGCAGATACAAAATGTAAAATGGGGGTATTTGACAAGAGACTTCTTGTCTGCCATCTGGCACATGAAACAGGGGAATCTGCGTTTTTCAGATTGGCTCAAATCGTATAAAGGGCTTTCAACAGATGCCCTTTTGGATAAAAACGACAAAAAATGTTTTTTGGGAGTTCCTGGTTATACATTATATCAATTCCATCGGTTTTATATTTCTTCAAAGGAGTGAGCTTTTGCAAAGCGCTCAAAGGTACAAAAATTAAGGAACTGAAGTTATGATTCGATCATTTAAAAGAAAACGCTGGCTTTTACTGACCGGAGATGTTGCCCTAATCTTGCTGGCCACCCACCTCTCCTCTTTAATCCGCTTTGGCCAAACAATTGATATCTTCTCCCGTCATACGGGCGCAAGTGTTATAACCCTCTCGGCCTATATTGTTGTCATTTATATCTTTGACCTCTATAATATCGGCCGAGACTTCAGACTTGGCAATACATCGTGGAGAATTGCAATTGTGGTTGTCGTGACCGGGACCATGTCAATCTTTGTCTTCTATTCCTTCCCTAACTGGAAGTTAGGTCGTGGTATCTTCCTCATACAAATGATCTTAGTCTTTGGCTTAATGAACTGCTGGCGAGGGCTCTATGCGGTAGTATTTCAAAGTTCTGGGAAAAAAAAAAGTGTCTTGATTATCGGCGCAGGATATTCCGGGGTTGTTTTGAATAAACTACTTGCTGATTTCAACTCACCTTACCGTGTGGTTGGTTTCTTAGATGATGATCCTTCGAAGCAGGGTCAAACGAGATCACCAAAGATTATTGGTACCACTGACCAGTTGATGGAAATCGCATCTCAAAGAGGGATAGACACTGCCATTCTGGCTATCCCTCATGTCCGTTCTGCTGAGCTCATTAAATCTCTTTTAAAAGTACGCCTAACGGGCATCACCATTCTGGAAATGCCTAAGGTATTCGAACAACTTACAAGGCGTATTCCTGTTGAACATATCCATAATGAATGGTTGCTTTTTACAGATGGCTTTTATCTGGTTTCAAAGCAATATATTCAAAAGATAAAGAGGTTGATAGATTTTGGGATTACAGCATTCTTGCTTCCTATTATTCTTCCAATCATTGCTGTCTCGGCTCTAGCCATACGACTTGACTCTCCGGGTCCAATCTTTTTTAAACAGGACCGTGTGGGGAAAGACAACAATATTTTTACCCTATGGAAGCTTAGGACAATGAAACAAAATTCGGAAGAAAACGGTCCGGTATGGGCCAAGAAAAACGACAGCCGGGTTACCCGTGTAGGCAAATGGCTTCGTCTCTTAAGAATAGACGAATTACCCCAGCTATATAATGTATTATGTGCAGAGATGACTTTCATCGGACCCAGGCCGGAGAGACCAATATTCGTGCGAGACCTTGAGGCGCAGATTCCCTATTATAGCTTTCGCCATTCTATAAAACCGGGCATCACCGGCTGGGCACAGGTGAACTATCCATACGGATCTTCAGTAAAAGATGCAATTCATAAGCTTGAATACGATCTTTATTACATCAAGAATATGGGATTCATCTTGGACTTCAGGATCATACTTAAAACCATCGGCGTCGTCATCATCGGCCAGGGCGCAAGGTGATTCCACAAAGCACAACTCTTTGAATTGTAATCTATCGGAATGGAGCAGGGGTCAGGCTGAAAGCGCCGATTAAAACCGGTAAAGGATAGAGAATGAAAGAGTCTTATGGTGTAGGGTTTAGCAAGCCACACCAGCCTCGAGTCATGCGGCGATTGTAGTAATACATTGGCTGAAGCGTTGACAGAGGGAAGCGCAGGCGGGCTATTGAGCTCCGAAATCACCACCTTTCGGGTGCCGACCTTGTAGCTTGATGGGGAAGGCAACACGTTCTACATGTATGTGATAGAAAGAAATCAAACAGAATCAACGAAAATAAGGTAACACTTTTTTCCGAAATTTTGAAAAGGAGAAAGTGTTATGAGCAAAAAAAATTATACCCAGAAACAGAAGATTGCTATCCTAAAAAGCGCAAAGAAGACCACCGTCAGGGATGCAGCAAAGGTGGCAGGGGTTCATTACACAACAGTATACGATTGGCGCAGGCAGCTTGAAACCATGGGTGAGAAAACATTTCTTGAATATCAGGTATCAAAACCGGGTAGAGGAATAAAACAAATCAGTCCTGAAAAAGAACGAGCTATATTGAAGGAATGGAAAGCCAACCCTGGTTTCGGACCCGGACAGATCCGGAATCAGTTAAGGCGCCAAAGAATTACAATATCCACAAAATCAGTCCGCAAGATTATGCAAACCAATGGTTATAAGGTGAAAAAGAAAAAAGCAAAATGCGAAGAAGATCAACGTTTTGAAGCATCCCGGCCGCTTGAACTTGCACAGATGGATATTCTTGAATTTTATATCAATAAACTCAAGGTATATATCCTTCTTTTACTTGACGATTATTCACGTTTCATTCTTGGCTGGAACCTTCTTGAGAAGACCTCCATGGATGAAGTCATTAAAGTTGTCAAATATGCCATGAGCCGATATGGAAAGATGGAAGAGGTTCTTACAGATCGTGGATTTGTGTTTTATTCCTGGCATGGTATCAATCGATTTGAAAAATACTTAGAGATGATCGGGATTGATCACACCCATGCCAGCGCCCATCATCCAAAGACTCTTGGTAAAGTAGAGGCTTGT
>CAYMSW010000052.1:0-4049 GCA_964393215.1 Candidatus Woesearchaeota archaeon | reverse complement strand
GATACCAAGCCTATTTTTCCCATATTCTTTCCTCCAATTTTCTTTCATCATTTTTTATATCCTATCAAGAACAAGCTAAGTAAAACCTACAATAAAATAAGTATGATACTTATGCTTGCCCCCCGTTAATCAATATTAAATGTAATGATTAATATGTAGCCCGCAACACTAACCCCAAAGTTCATAGCTTGAACATCATCGTGAGCTCCGTCTGGTACTCTCGTGACGGGCTAGAATTATAGGGAAAATCAGCTTTAAAAACCTTTTGATTATCTAAACTTATACAGATTTAAGAAGGATTTAGCTTTGTTAAATATGTCGTAAGTATCGTCTTTTACCATGTTTTCGTACATATTTCGCCTTCTTTCGGTGAAAAATCGGTCAGAAACGGCCCTTAGAAACTTCCAAATCGGCTTATCCTCCCATTTTTCCTCATAATCAGACTCAATATTGCCTTCCAAAGACATAGTCAGGGAGCAATCGACCAATTTCTCATTTTTCGTTTCAACGATTTCATAATTGCTCATTTTTAGACTAACATTAAGAATTATCTGAGAATAGTCATCAATTCTCTTAGTTCCTTCCCATTTTATCTTAACATTCTTTTTTCCGCCTTTTACAACATCTTCATATTCTCTTTCAAAGAAAATATACCCATTAATCTCATACCAATATTTCAAGGATTTATAGAATTCAATCAAATTAAACTGAGCCTTACGACTCAATTTCAGATCTTTTACAATATGATCTATCTCAGACATAACATAGGAATGATAAATTTAATTTATAAAACTTTCTTAGGCACCATACATATCAAAAAAGGCTTTTATTTCACCTTGAAATGAATAAACCTTATTATACAAGTCAGTTTTGTGAGATTCTATTCTATCTTTTATTATAAACTCATTATACATTTTTTGAAAGAACTTATTTTTCCATTTGTCTTTGCTATCAAGTATTACTTGTGCTGTGATCCTAATGTCTGCCTCTCCCTTGTTTAACCCAACTTTTTTTCCATCCATTTCAACCTCAACATCTTTCAAACCACCAATGAAGAAAGTTACTTTTATGAAATATGAAACATAATCATTCATTTTTTTCTCACAGTTCCATATAATTTCTATTTGCTGAGAATCCCCTTTAATTCTCTGGCCAAATTGTGCTTCCCTGAACGATTTATTTTCATCACCATAGCCTTGATACTCTAACCAATACTTCATATCTTTATACAGCTGTTCCATATCAAAGACACCTTTGCCCTTGACATTCATTTTTGCTACAGTTATTGTGCTTTTCATTTTATCTATTAAAATCAAATATGTTGGTTGCTACGTCATGAAACTCATGAACTTCTGCCTGCAACTTATCCCAATGCTTTTCAATAAACTTTTTCTCAATATATCTACTGTACATTTTGTGAAGAAAATTTGAAAAAGCAGTTTTATTCCATTGTTCCTTATAATCCAAACCAAGTCTAGCTTTGAAAGTTATCTTGGCAAACCCCTTAACAAGTTCATCAGAAACATCATTTATCTCTTGCAATAAAAAATCAACATCAATATAATAAACTATGTAATCAGTAACCTCTCTCCTATTAACCCATTTTATCACGATTTCTTTTCCCTTATCTTTATGTTTCTGTGTATGGGCTTTCTCCTCGAATTCATATTGGTTTTCATCAAGCCATGCTCTCAACTCTTTGTACATTTTATCAAAATTAAAAACACCCTTCTCTCTAATTTGGAGACCCTGACCCGGAGTTACTTTTATTTCAGTAGGCATACATAGAATTCAGTCTAGTTTATTAATAAAGCTTACTCCTAACTATGATATCTCATCTTTATTTTCTCAACATAAATATCATACAAATCAGGAGCAATTTTCAAAACATCCCTATAAGTTAACAAACCAACTATTTTATCTCCTTCAACAACAGGTAATCTTCTCTTTCCATCTCTGCTCATCATCAAAATTGCTTCATAAACATCTTCGTGAGGCATAATTGTAGCCATTTCTTTTCCAGTCATAACCTCTTTAACCTCTGTTTTACTAAGATCTTTACCCATAGCAACAGCATTATTCACCAAATCTCTCTCAGTAAATATTCCAAGAAGAACGCCTTTTTCTTCAACAAGCAAGCTACCAACCCTATGATCATTCATCTTCTTTGCACAACTCAAAACACTCTCTTTTGGGCCAACAACAATTGGAGATTTAGTCATAGCATCCATAACCTTTACGCCAGTTTTCATGGCAGAATAAAGGCCATCCATATTAATAAACGTATTGATAGGTTAAACTATAGTTCCTAAATAGTAATAAAAAGTTTTATAAATGGAGCAGAAGTCCACAGAATATAAAAATTGCAAATATTTGCGTTTACGGGGGTAATAAGCTTAAAATGTCCGAAAATCCACAACCAGTCTATATTATGTCAGATAACAGTCAGAGAACTGTTGGAAGAGAGGCACAAAGAAATAATATTCTAGCCGCAAAATTAGTTGCGGAAACTGTTAGAACAACTTTAGGTCCAAAAGGTATGGACAAAATGCTTGTAGATTCTATGAGCGACGTCGTAATAACAAACGACGGTGTTACAATTCTTGAAGAAATGAAAATTGAACACCCTGCAGCAAAAATGATAGTTGAGGTTGCAAAGACCCAAGAGGCAGAGGTTGGAGATGGAACAACCACAGCAGTAGTTTTGGCAGGAGAATTACTAAAAAGTGCTGAAAAATTGATAGACGAAAACATCCACCCAACAGTTATAGCTAAGGGTTACAGACAAGCAGCCGAAAAAGCCCATGAAATATTATCAGAAATAGCAAAAGATACTTCAATAACTGATGAAAAAATTCTAAGAAACATTGCAGAAACAGCAATGACTGGAAAAGGTGCAGAAGCATCTAAGGAAAAACTTTCACAGATTTGTTTTGAAGCAATAAAACAAATTATTGATGGTAAGAACATCGACTTAGACAACATAAAAATAGAAAAGAAAGTCGGTGGAGGAATTCAAGATTCAGAATTAATTCAAGGAATAGTTTTGGACAAAGAAAGAGTTCACTCAAGCATGCCAAAATTAGTTGAAAATGCAAAGGTAGCTTTGCTTGATGTCGCTCTAGAAATTAAAGATACTGAAATCGATGCAAAAATACAGATAACAGATCCAACACAGTTACAATCTTTCTTAGACCAAGAAGAAAAAATGCTTAAAGACATGGTTGACAAAGTTGTAAACTCTGGAGCAAATGTTATTTTCTGTCAGAAAGGCATTGATGATCTTGCACAACATTACTTATCAAGAGCAGGAGTTTATGCTGTAAGAAGAGTCAAACAATCTGACATGGTTAAATTACAAAAAGCAACCAGCGGAAACATCGTAAGTAACCTAAAAGATCTAAAAGCAGAAGATTTAGGAAACGCAGGTTCAGTTGAAGAGAAAAAGATTGGCGACGAAGAAATGACTTACGTAACTAAATGCGAGAATCCAAAGGCTGTAACATTCTTCATCAGAGGCGGAACAGAGCATGTTGTTGATGAAATAGAAAGAGCAATTCAAGATGCACTTGGAGATATTTCAGCTTCTGTTAAGGAAGGAAAGGTTGTTGCAGGTGCAGGAGCGCCAGAAATAGAATTATCAAAGAAACTAAAAGAATTTTCAAATAGTTTGAGCGGTAGAGAACAGTTAGCAGTTCAAGCATTTGCAGAATCTATAGAAGTGATTCCAAAAACTTTGGCAGAAAATGCAGGTTTGGATCCAATAGATGTTTTGACAGAGTTAAAATCAAAGCACGATGCAAATGAAACTGAAGCCGGAATTGATGTATTCACAGGAAAAGTTATGAATTCTTGGGAAGCAGGAGTTATTGAGCCTCTAAAAGTAAAAACCCAAGCAATCAAAAGCGCATCAGAAGTTGCTGAACTAATATTGAGAATTGACGATATCATAGCAAGCAAAGGAGATGGAAGCGGTCCACAAATGCCAGGACCAGGAATGTCTCCAGAAATGATGATGTAAACTTTTATATACCTCTTTTTCTATTTTC
>CAYMSW010000051.1:2567-4144 GCA_964393215.1 Candidatus Woesearchaeota archaeon | reverse complement strand
AAAGATGACGCTTTCGACGAAATTGTATGCATTTCCACATTGGAACATGTTGGCATGGACAATACCAGGCTTTACTCCAGGGATAAAAAATTCAAGGAAGCCAATCATGATGATTATCTGATCGTCATAGATGAATTCAAAAGACTTCTCAAGACCAAGGGGAAATTGCTTATAACCGTACCGTTTGGCTTATATGAAGACCGTGGTTGGTTGCAGCAGTTCGACGCTGAAATGATAAAAAAAGTGATCGATAGATTCAATGGGTCGGATGCTGATGTGGTATTTTACAAATATCATTACAGTGGTTGGAAGAAAGCCGAATCAAGTGATTGTTCTGATTGTTCCTATTTTGATATTCACGAAACGAAAACCTACGAAGAGGATTTTGCCGCCGCTGCCCGTGCGGTTGCATGTGTTGAATTGATCAAATAGTATCGATGGGGCATCTTAAGTATCCTGGAATGAAAAAGTATGCGTATTCTATATGATGGTCAAATATTCTCCAAGCAAAACAAGGGAGGAATCAATAGATACTTTCAAAATCTGATTGCATATTTACCGCTCGAACTATCGCCAATTGTATCGACTCTAAATGACGACTTTGATAATGTATTGAAACATCCAAGGATACGGTTTATTCGGTATTTAAGAAAAGGGTTTCCACTCGGAACCCTTTCCCTTTGGTTTGAAAAATACTACTTTCGGATCGCAACCAAAAGGTGCCGTCCATCGATCATTCATCCCACATATTACTATTCGCTATCTCAACACTACGTCAGCAAATACAAGTACCCTGTAGTTATAACTGTTTATGATATGATTCATGAAAAGATTCTCAATGTTTCACCGGATGCAGAAATAATAAAGCGAAAAAATGATTCCATACAAAGGGCGGATGCGATTATTTGCATTTCTGAGAATACTAAAAGAGATCTCCTGGAATACCATAAAATCGACCATGAGAAGGTGTTCGTTACACCTTTGGCTTCGGAAATCGAGCATGGCCTGTCATTCGGTGATGAAAGCGTCCCGGAAAAACCCTACTTTCTTTATATCGGCTACAGGGGGTCCTATAAGAATTATACCGTTCTAATAGAAGCGTTTTCAAAAGTGGCGCCCCAAAAAAAAGATATCGTACTGGCTGTTGTGGGTGCTCCTTTTAATGATAACGAAATCAAACGAATGATTGAATTAAATATATATGATCGCGTTATCCCATTTGGAGAAGTTGATGACAAACATTTGGCTAAGTTGTACCGGTGCAGCACGGCACTTGTCTATCCTTCTTTATACGAAGGATTTGGTATCCCCCTGATAGAAGCCATGGCATGTAAAACTGCTGTGATTGCATCCAATCGCTCAAGTATTCCAGAGGTTGTAGGCGCTGCAGGAATTCTGTTTGATCCACGAAAACCGGATGACCTGTCAGATATACTCTGCGACATAGTCGATAATGAAAACCGCCGTGAGCCTTTGATCAAAGAAGGTTTAGAGAGAACCAAACTGTTCTCTTGGAAATTGACAGCGGAAAAAACCGTGAACGTCTACAACTCGATGATATAGTCGACCAACCTATT
>CAYMSW010000051.1:0-2467 GCA_964393215.1 Candidatus Woesearchaeota archaeon | reverse complement strand
TTTCAGGTTGGCTTAATTCAGATGATATTCTTCTACCTGGTGCATTGATTGCAATGGGGAAGGCTTTCAGCGAGGATCCTGAAGCAGACCTTATTTATGGTGGTGGTGGAAAAATTGACATCAACGGAAGAGAGCTTAAAACAATCGGCTTCAGACCCTTTGATCGCAAACGAATCCGGCGGGTTTTTTATATTTTGCAGCCTTCCATGATGTATAAAAGAGACACGTTCCTAATGCTTGGAGGTCTTGACGAATCATTGCATTTTGTAATGGATTGGGAATTATTGCAAAGATTTGAACCTTTCGCGAAAATTGTTTCCATCGCTGACCCAATCGGTATGTATAGAAAATATGAGAATACGAAAACGGGTTCCAAAAACTGGGCAGCAGCAAAAGAAGTTGGAGAAATAGGAAAAAAATATCACGGGAAATGGGATGTGAACTACTTGATCTATAAACTTAAAACGAACATTGGTCGTTTTAGAAGACCATTTGCAAAGAAAATAATACGGCCCATTATTGATTATCTGATTGTACGTTTGACATCGAGGTATGGCAGTTTGATCGGCCGAAGATGGCCCCGTGATCATGAGGTCTAATTGAAACGATGAAATCTTTTTTCAGCAATAAACGTGTTTTTGTTACCGGTGGATGTGGGACTGTTGGCAGGATACTGGTTGGACAACTCCTGCGTTCCTACAACGTAGGGGAACTTATTGCGATTGACAATAATGAAACAGATCTTTTCTTTCTTGAACAGGAATACGCAGATTTTCCAAATGCCTCATTCTTTCTGGGAGATGTGCGTGACAGGGATAAACTGACCCGAAAGATGAACGGCGTCAACCTCGTTTTTCATGCGGCAGCCTTCAAACACGTTATTTTATGTGAGCGCTCTCCATCTGAAGCGATCCAGACGAACATCCTGGGGGTTCAGAATATCATTTATGCAGCATCTGAAAACAATGTGGAACGTGTGCTTTTTACCAGCTCAGATAAGGCTGTCAATCCAACCAACGTCATGGGAACTTCCAAATTGATGGGGGAAAGACTGATGACTGCCGCCAACAGCAGTGCTAGAAACGGACGGCCGGTTTTTGCCTCCACACGGTTTGGCAATGTTCTTGGGTCCAGGGGGTCTGTGATCCCCATTTTCCGTGACCAGATCAGCCACGGCGGTCCGGTGACGTTGACCCATGGGGAGATGACCCGATTTGTGATGAGTATCAATGAGGCGGTTCAGTTGATCATTGATTCGGCTCAATTGGCTTGTGGCGGAGAGGTATTTGTAACCAAGATGCCGGCTGTGTGTATCAAGGATTTGGCTGAAATCATGATACAGGAACTGGCCCCTTTCTATGGCTTTCGCCCACAGGACATTGCCATTGAAAATATAGGCGTAAAACCGGGTGAAAAGATGTATGAAGAGTTGATGAATCTTGAAGAGATACGTCGCGCTTGGGAATTACAGCGCTATTTCGTTGTGACGCCTGCTTTCAGTAATATTTACAACCAGATACAATATGATTATCCGGAAATCAAAGAAAAAAGTGTTGAAAAACCCTACAATTCGGAAAACGAACCGATGTTGCCGAAAGAGAAGCTGGCTGATTTTCTTCGAACCAACAACCTTTTGTGTGAAGATGACCCTGATGTGTGCCCTATGCAGGTCCAACTGCCGGAGGTCAATGATTAATTTGAGAACTATTATCATGACAGGACTCTTTTGATATGCATGTATTGATACTTGGAGGTGACGGCTATCTCGGATGGCCAACGGCCATGAACCTATCAGCAGCGGGGCACGATGTCGCCGTCGTTGATAATTATCTGCGCAGGCGGATATGCCGAGAAGAGAATGTTGAACCCCTGATACAGGTGCCTAACCTGCACCAGCGGGTGGAAATATGGCATGAATTGACAGGCTATAAGATAGAACTACTTATCGGAGACCTTACTCAGTGGGATTTCGTCGAAAAAGTGTTCCAAAAATTCAACCCGGATGCGATCGTCCACTATGCCGAACAACCTGCAGCTCCCTATTCGATGTTGAATCGAAAAACTGCAACGCTGACCCTCATGAACAACCTCGCTGTAACGGCAAACACCATTTTTGCTGTTAGACGTTTTTGCCCGAACTGCCATATCGTAAAACTTGGGACAATGGGGGAATACGGTACTCCCAATATAGACATCGAGGAGGGATGGATAGACATCGAACACAAAGGACGCCAGGACCGCTTCTTATTTCCGCGACAAGCCGGCAGTTTATACCATACCACAAAAATCATGGATACCGATCTTCTCTGGTTTTACGTGCGCATGTGGGATTTGATGGTTACCGATCTGATGCAGGGGCCGGTGTATGGCTTGGTCACTTGGGAAAATGAGAGCGATGATCGTCTGCTTCCATTTTTCAACTACGATGAACTCTTCGGTACCGTGCTCAACCGTTTTGTTGTGCAGG
>CAYMSW010000050.1:0-4220 GCA_964393215.1 Candidatus Woesearchaeota archaeon | reverse complement strand
AGGGCGGTATCGACAGGGAGACCTCCCTGCGGCTGGTGTCCCTTGCCCGGAAGATTCGGAGAATCAGGGAACACGGACTGGTGGAAGGTGCCGGCACCCGCCTGCTGATCTATACCGCTCAGCTGATCAGGCGGGGCATTGCCCCGGGGGAAGCCTGCACCGCTGCCATATGCCGGCCCCTGACAGATGATGAAAGCCTTCAGGAGACGCTGAAGGAGCTGGTGGAGGACCATTTTTAGAAAGGCGGATATGAAACAAATTCCATACTGGGTGCGAATTGCCGCCTGCTTTACGGTTGTTTTCGGTGGGGCGGCGCTCTTTAACCCGTTGCTCATTCTTTTTTTTCCCATTCGCCACCGTCTGGGACCGGTCCTGATGCAGCTACTATCCCGGATTTTTCTTTCCACCGCCCGGATTCGGATCCTGTCCCGGCCGGCCCGACGGCTCCATCACTTCCGGCACCCGGTCCTGCTTCTGGCCAACCATGTTTCCCTGCTGGATATCCCCATCCTGTCCGCAGCCTGCGGCAACGGATTTGTCAGCAAGCAGGAGGTACGGACCTGGCCTTTTGTAGGCCCCTTCGCGTGGCTGACCGGCACGCTTTTCCTGGACCGTGCCCGGATGGCGCGCCGTATCTCCCTGTTGAAGCATTTGGCAAAAAACCTTGAAAGCGGGACGGTGACCACTGTTTTCCCCCAGGGCACCACATCCCCCAGCAGCCAAAACCTTCCTTTTTTAAAAGGTATTTTCAAAGTGGTGGAGATGAACCCGGAGATCCGCATCCAACCGGTCACCCTGCATTATGAGGATGAACGCAACGTGGCCTGGCAGAACAGGTCTTTTTTCGGGCAGGTGCTCCGCTCCCTGGCGTCGCCTGGTATTGACGTTCACGTGACCGCGCATCCGACCATCGGCATCGACGATTACGCCGCCAAAGGGGTGAGGGGCGTGGCGGAGAAGGTGGAACGGACGGTCAAAACGCCCCTACTCCAGGGCAGCCGCCGTTGAACCAGGACTGAACGCATCCCCATTAGCACTCTATCAGCCTCAGATCGGCTATGGACTTGTGGTCAGTCCTTTGATTATAGCCCGCGATGTGTTCAATTCTATATTAATCTGTAACCATTATTATTCTGAAACAGCCGATAGGTACCTCAGGTCAATCTACCACATTGTATCAGTTTAACAATTTAAATTAATTCATAATATTGTGTAATTTTTTCCACAATTCTTGTGTAGTTTTTTTCACAATTTCCTATCTTTGGTCTCCAATTCAATTCTCATATCAAGTACATATTTAATCTATTCACCTGAAATAATTAGCGACATTAATTATAATACTTTTTGAGCACGATATTTGCATACTAATTTGCTAAATCAATGGGTCCCATGGTTCAAACTCCAATACCTTATACTATCACACCTCTTTGATTGCATGCTCTTCTCACCCTGCGTCACCTCCTATCATTACTTTTGATATTGACCCTAAAAAATCATTGGAGAAGAAATAAGTGAAAGGAGGAGGGAAATGAAGAAAATACTTTTAGCATTCCTGTTCATCGCAGCAATATTTTTCAGCTCAAATGGAATAGCAAGGGCTTTAGTTTTAGGATTTGATGACATAACGCCGGTTATCGATAATGGCCAATGGGGTACTTATGTATATGTCCCTGACGGTTATGGGGGATTAAATTGGCACTATGATCAGGGTCCGGGCCAGGTGATGGCTACCAGCGGCCACAGCGCTTTTGACGACGGTGTTAAATCGGGGGAATATGCCGCGGTTATTGGTAATGGCACAGCTACAATATGGGATCCCGTTGGGACCTTTGATTTTATTGGTGCATACTTCACGGGTGGTTGGTATTCTGTGTCTGCTACTGTGGAGGGTTATTTAGATGACGAACTGATTTCTACTAAAACTGTGAGTACTATTGATGGTAGCGCTGTTTGGCATGACTTTAATTTTGAGGGAATCAATAAGTTAGTATTTCCTGGTAGTGGTAATAATCAGGATTACGTCATAGATAACTTCACTTATAACAGAAATGTCATCCCCGAACCTACCACCATGCTCCTACTCGGTGCTGGCCTGCTTGGTTTTGCCGGTGCAAGACGTAGAATGAAAAAATAGATTCCATCAGAATACAAATAAAATGAAGGCGGGGTCGTTAGGCTCCGCCTTTTTATTTTTTTGTTTCATGTTTATCCGCCAGTCAGAATCACTCTACCCTGGGGTTTTAGGTTTGAAAATCAGTAATTATTCACAATACTGTGAAAATTTTTACATATAATTGTGAAACAAGTTACACAATTTCCGATATCTTCAATCATCGTTTTTTCAAACGGAGAATATCTAACTAATAGAAATATTGATTAAATTTACTGTTTTCCTCTAATGGCACTCTATTTGCTTATTAGATTAATAAGATTTTATTAAACGTAACAATTAGGAGTAAATCATGAAAAAATTGTTTTTATGCATATCCGCACTGATTTTATGCACATCGAATGCTTTCGCTATACCATCGCTGCAATTGTATATTGAAGAAGGTGCCTATGATACGACTGATGAAACCTGGATGATTTCGACTTCGGGGTCTCTTAACCTGACCGCATATGCCCTGGATGACAACTCAGGCAACAACGCATTTTACGATTCTGAAAATCCAGATACTACCGCCTATCTGATAGCGGCGCTGGTACCCAAGCAGGATCAAACCGATCCGCCTCCCGATTATGGAACATTTACGATTGATGGAACCACTTATGGGGAGGATCCGAATGATTGGGTGTTTGGCCCAGATACGATTCCCAGTACTTTCAGCGGCCTTACAGAATACAATTCATACACGGATGCAGGTGCTGAACATCTCCCATCCCATGGCATCTTTGATACATATTATGTCGTTCATCAATTTACTTTCGACAATTCCAATACCGCCGTTTTCAATACACAACCCCCCATTAACACAGAAGATACCAAATCCGGTTGGGGAGAGACATTTGCGGTGGATCTTTCGGGCTTGAATACTGATTTGTACGAGGGAGTTCATTTTGATCTGTATACACTGAAAGATGATTCCTCACTGCACAAATTTGCTCCTTTCTCACATGATGCACAGGCTAACCCCACGGATACACCAGTTCCCGAACCCACCACAATGCTTCTTCTCGGAACAGGGTTGATCGGGCTTGCTGGTGCTCGTCGCAAAATGAGATCGTAATCGTTCGGTAATGTAATACCGGTGGCGGGGTCAATTATATCTATTTGATCTAATGCCTCCAATCGTAAAAGGAGAAAAAATGCGAAGACTTCATTTGTTATGTGTCATATTATCTTTGAGCATGGTCGCAATGGCCGGAACAGCGGGGGCAATGAGTTACTCATTTAGCTATGACATCAATTCAGTCTCTGTGAACCCGATTACCGGGACGGATTCGGCTAATAGCTATTATGGGTACAGTACATCGGAAGGCCATCCTCTTTTTGGAACTAAAATAGATACAGCCATCTTTTGGCTCTATTACGAGACAGATACCGAAAAGTTGAGTTTGAACGTGATCTTCGATAGCAACTCTGGCGGCGGTATTTCCGGTGGAAAAGCCTATTTTTCTCTGACAGGACTTCCAAGCGGCTGGTTGTGGACCCTGGAAGATGACGGAGGCGACATCGGTGGGGCATACGATAACACTCCGACTTGGAATTGGATCAACGGCTACACTGACGGCGGGGTAATCGGAAACCTTGAAGGATCGACATGGGATATCGTCTGGGATTTAACCTACATAAGCGGTATCAGTGAATGGTATTTTCTCTCGGAGGGTGACACCGGTGATCTGACCTGGAACCAATTTACCATAAATACGGCAAGCAACCTTACTGTTAGCAGTGATGATAATCCCGTCCCCGAACCTACCACCATGCTCCTACTCGGTGCTGGCCTGCTTGGTTTTGCCGGTGCAAGACGTAGAATGAAAAAATAGATTCCATCAGAATACAAATAAAATGAAGGCGGGGTCGTTAGGCTCCGCCTTTTTATTTTTTTGTTTCAGGTCTATCCGCCAATAAAAACAAGTCAGAGCAAATTCCCAAGCGATGACGTAAGTGTCGGTTTTGGTATTGGTAAATCGCCCCCCGAAAATCATCCTGCCATCCGCCTACATTGTATTTAGTGTTTTATCCGTCGTCATAAAACAAAAAGTGCATGAAGTTGGAT
>CAYMSW010000049.1:1189-4265 GCA_964393215.1 Candidatus Woesearchaeota archaeon | reverse complement strand
CGGTGATGATACGCTTGCCCGGTATTCGGGGGATGCGTTCGCCATGATCACCGGGAGTCCTGGCGGTGACCCTGAATATGCGTCCCTAAGGGCGGAACAGATGATCAAATCTTTGTCGATTCCTTTCGATATTCAGAAAAATCCGATTATCGCAAAAGCCAGCTGCGGCATCTCCGTGTATCCTGCTGATGCCGGGGATATGCATTCTCTGTTGGAGAATGCCCGGATTAATTTGAGATCCGCCAAGAAACGGGGTGGAGGCCAAACAGTATGGCAACGGTAGAAACACGTCTTTCCTTATCAAGAGGTGTAAAATGGAAGAAATAATACGGCAACTCAAGGTATCAGGTGAGCAGGCCGGAGCGGGGACAGGTGCCTGGTTCAACAAAGATGGTGAGTTGTTGAATGTGATCTCTCCCATCAATGGTGAAACCATCGGTCGAATCCGCATGGCGGATCAAAGCGATTATGAAAAGGTGGTGAAAAAGGCAAATGAAGCCTTTCATCTATGGCGCAACGTTCCGGCTCCGAAAAGGGGGGATTTGGTACGCCGGATCGGAAATGCCCTTCGCTCTGAAAAGAAAGCACTGGGAGCGATGGTGAGCATCGAAACCGGAAAAATCCGCGCAGAGGGGGAAGGAGAGATCCAGGAAGCCATCGATATGGCAGATTTTGCCGTGGGGCAGTCCCGAATGCTCTACGGATTCACCATGCACAGCGAACGCCCCCGACATCGCATGTACGAACAGTGGCATCCCCTGGGGATCGTCGGGGTGATTACCGCTTTCAATTTTCCCGTTGCGGTATGGGCCTGGAACGCCATGAATGCGATTGTGGCAGGTGACACCGTGATCTGGAAGCCGTCGTCCAAAGCCCCGCTCACCGCCGTTGCCGTGATGAAAATCATCTGGAGAGTGCTTCAGAAAGACCAGCTTCCGGAAGGGATACTCAATCTCGTGATCGGTAAAAGGGACGTGGTGGGAGAAAGTCTAATCTGGGATCGGCGTGTCCCACTCATCTCCGCCACGGGAAGCGTGCGAATGGGGCGGCATATCGCAGAGGCGGTGGGATCCCGGCTGGGGAAAAGCATTCTGGAACTCGGGGGAAACAACGCCGTCATCGTAACCCCGGCGGCGAATCTGGATTTGGCTGTGCCGGCCATCGTTTTCGGCGCAGTGGGCACTGCCGGTCAGCGGTGTACATCCACCCGTCGAGTCATCGTCCATGAGAAGATCTATAAAACCCTCTCCGACAAATTGATTCGGGCATACCGGCAGATCAACATCGGAAACCCTCTGGAAGAGGGGATGATGATGGGCCCCTTGATCGACCGGTACGCCGTCAAGGGAATGCAGGCTGCGTTGGAAACGCTCCGGATTCAAGGGGGACGCGTCCTTTACGGCGGCGAGATGCTCTCCGGGAACCGTCCGGCCGGCGGCAACTATGTGACACCTTGTATCTGCAAAGCGAAAGCCCATTTTCCGGTAACGCATAACGAAACATTCGCCCCCATATTGTACCTGATTCCCTACAGGACCATGGAGGAGGCCATCGTGGCTCACAATGCAGTCCCTCAGGGCCTGTCTTCTTCAATTTTTACCCAGGATGTCAGGGAGGCAGAGACTTTTTTGAGCCATATGGGTAGCGACTGCGGGATTGCCAATGTGAACATCGGTACATCCGGGGCGGAAATCGGGGGCGCTTTCGGTGGTGAAAAAGACTCGGGCTGGGGGCGTGAGGCGGGTTCGGATGCCTGGAAATCCTATATGCGCCGGCAGACATGTACCGTCAACTGGTCTGTGGATTTGCCTTTGGCACAGGGGATCGCGTTCGGTGATTAGAACCTATTTCATGCATGCAGTCGATCGTTCGGATCGGCTGAGATCCCTGGCCATCAATTCATATTTTGTTGAAATTAAATCGAAATACTGCTTTTGGGCCAGTTCCTTCAGATATAGATTAGAGAGATACCATCGTTCTGTATAGATACCGACCTCCCTGAACACATTACAATTTTTTGCCACCATCAGATCAAACGCCTTTTTTTTCATCCCCAGCATATTCGATGCGGAATCGAATCGGGTGAAGCCGTATTGCTGTTTTACATATTCATCCCGGTAGTATGAAGGCGTTAGGATCGTTTTTTCAAAGACAAGTCCGTCTCGTTTAAACAGCCAGGCGGTAATGTGATCGGATAACACCTTTAGAAACATCCCCAACGCTTTCTTGCGAAACCTCTCTGGTAGAAAATTGATCGGCAAATCGAGCCATTGAGAAACAATGTCTTCGCAATCACTTCTTATATTACGGGCACGCCAATCTGCGATTCTTTTTAGTTTGCCTCTTCTATAGGTGCCGATGCTCCTGCCAAGGTATCCCCGAAAGCTCTTCCAGGCATATTTTTTTAAAAAATCCAATTCCTCTTCGATCTCCGAAAAGAGGGTATAGCCTTCTTTTTTTCCATAGAAACACTCTTTGAGTTTCTCCGTTTCCGACGTTCCGGCAGAGTGGGCGCGTTTCGCTGCCTGTTTCAATGAGACGGCCCGGTCATAAATTTTTCGATGGACCGTTTTCAGTTCTCCGGTTTCATAGCGGTTAAACAACTGGTCCAACAACGCCGACGGGTGGATCCCGACCGTGTCGCTTATAAAGAACAGGATGGGTCTGATGTTTTCATAGGGTATTTTTTGTTCCTCGCCCTGGGATTTCAATTCATGGATCCAAAGTTTCAGAGAAGCTTCGTCAAGACCATTGGCTAAAAACTTCTCCGCCATCATTTTCTCGAGCCGGACGTCTACAGTAAGGATATGACCGTTAAACAATCTGTAATCGGTTTTTGAATTACGGCTCCCCCCGAAGAATTCTCTGTAAAGATCCGCTTTTGTAGTATTTCCGTTCAAGAATATCCACAAATCCACCATTTGCCTGAAAAAGGTCCCATCCACCCTTTTCGAATCCTGGCGGGGAGGTTCCTTTCCGAATAAGAAACGGTACTCTCTGAGCGTTATGGATTTAATCCGTTTGTTCACCAGATTATAGATCAGATCATAGGGCAGACCTTTTTGCCTGGACAGTT
>CAYMSW010000049.1:0-1089 GCA_964393215.1 Candidatus Woesearchaeota archaeon | reverse complement strand
CGGGCAGGGCGCTTCCCTGCCCGGAGTGACGGTCTAATCCATTAGGCGCCATGCCGATCAGGCCATGGCGGACTCATAATTTTCGTTGACTTTTGCCCAGTTGATAACCTGAAAAAAGGCTGCAATATACTCCGGCCTCCTGTTCTGATAGGTCAGATAGTATGCGTGTTCCCAAACATCGAGGCCGAGGATCGGTATTTTTTTTTGGGTTAGGGGACTGTCCTGATTCGGGGTGGTTACGATTTCCAACTGATCGCCATTTACAACCAACCACGCCCAGCCGCTGCCGAACAACAAAGCCGCTGCATTTGAAAAGCCCTCCTTGAATCGGTCGAGACTGCCGAACTGGTTTTCAATTGCATCCACGGCCGGGCCTTTTATCGAGACCTCTTTTTTCAGAATCTGCCAGAAGAAGCTGTGGTTGGCATGTCCCCCGCCATGGTTTTGGACGGCGGTTCGAATCGAATCGGGAATTTCAGGTAAATTCCGTACCAATTGCTCCGGGCTGAGTTCGTGGAGCACTTCATGCTCTTTTATGGCGGTATTGAGTTTGTCGATATAGGTTTGATGATGCTTTGTATGATGGATTTCCATGGTTTGCTTATCGATGTATGGCTCCAACGCATCGTACGGATAAGGTAATTCGGGTAATATATGGTTCATGGGACACCTCCCATTTATATGTTTTTTTATAAAGCCTCGATAGAAACATTTATCCCTATTACAACTTGATTCCGACGCGAAAACCGACGACGGTTTTGGCTCTTAAGACACCTTGCAACCGAAGGGTAGAAATGAGGGCAGCCAGAGGGCAATGTGCGGGACAACCGTGACCTGTGTCTCAATGAGAAAGATTATTGTTAAAAGACCTTAAAAACTAATTGGTATGAAATTCCCGGTTGTCAAGCTGGACAAATCCTGCGGGATGAACATAGGAAAGTACGAAGACCTGTATTTCCTCCGGTGAACACAAGAGCGTGTGGGTCTGACTTTGTCATATGATTTTGATATTCACGCCGAGGTTCCTCAGCATGACACCCATATTCCCCCAACCTTAATATTAAATTAAGAGTCAGTATTTGAGCCGAC
>CAYMSW010000048.1:2924-4338 GCA_964393215.1 Candidatus Woesearchaeota archaeon | reverse complement strand
ACCTTTCGCGGGTTAAAGCCGGTATCCCTAACCGTCAAGAACTGCTGACTGTCAAACGGGCGGATTTGGGTTCCGGCAGACTCACGATGGCGCATTCGTTTGCGTCAAACGGTCTGTGCTTCCACCGCTAAATCTCCTCCGGCAGTCAAGAAATGGGGTTGGACACCGTCCATCCCGAATTTTCTTTCACCGTTTATACTTTTGTAACCGTATATTTCTATCATCAACTAAATTATTTTGCGGAGGTGTTTTTATGAGTCCTATGGAACGCGTTATGGCTGTTTTAAACCACCAGAAACCGGATCGCATGCCCTGTTTCGGTGCCAACTCAACGGTGACGTATGACCAGATGGAAAAAGTGCAGGCATTTTGGCCCGAGGGGCATGTAAAGGGTGAGGTCATGGCCAAACAGGCCCTGGCCGCCTATTCGGTTCTTGGTTTCGATGCCGTGCGGGTGCCGTTTTGCCAGACGTTTGAGGCCGTCGCCCTGGGCTGCAAATGGAAACCGGGAACATCCGGCGGAGAGGGTGAAGGGATACCCGGAATCGACCACCCGTCGCCTTACACCCTGGATGATACGCCCGACTTTCCCGATGATTTCCTCTCCCGCGGCTACATCCCGGAGCTTTTAAAAGCGGTCCGTATTCTGAAAAAAGAGATCGGCGGAAAGGTCCCGATCATCGCGGGTATCATCGGACCTTTTACCATTGCCGGCGCCCTGGTGGATACGGTGCCGCTGCTGAAGGCCAGCTTTAAAACCCCTCAAAAAATGCGTCCTTTTCTGGAAGTGGGACAGAAAGCGGGCAACGCGCTGGCAAAAGCACTGGTCGAGGAAGGGGCCGATATCATCTCCTGTGAAGACATGACCGCATCCCCCGATTTGATCGCACCCAAAACCTATCGGGATTATGAGATGGATTATCAATCCAGACAATTTGAAGGCATTGATGTACCGAAAATTCTCCATATCTGTGGCAACGTGGATTCCATCGTCGAGATGATGGGGGATACCGGTGCGGAAGTTCTCAGTCTCGAACCCAAGGCCAGCGCCCAACTGGCCCGGGACAAATGCGGTCCGGATATGGTTCTGATGGGGGGAGTGGATACCGCAACGACCCTTTTTATGAAGGATGCCGAGACTGTGAGACTGGGCAGCGAGGAATCGATCGAGGACGGCATCCAGATGCTGGCACCGGGCTGTGCCGTCGCCCCGGGAACCCCCACAGAAAATTTGCTGGCGATGCTTGAGGTCGCCAAACAACATTAATGACCCTGAAAGGGGCGATTCAGAGCCGCCCCCGAAAAATGATGGCGTGATGCGTAGTCTCCGCCGGAGCCTGCGTTGATTGACATAAACAGTTCTTTTACGAAAAGGAGGCACAATGAAGGTTTTGACCGATCTATCCAACATTTT
>CAYMSW010000048.1:0-2824 GCA_964393215.1 Candidatus Woesearchaeota archaeon | reverse complement strand
TGCCCCAGGTGATCCTTTCGTCGGATGCCATGAATGCCGGCATCGCCAAATGTGAAGAGGCCATGGGAAAATCGATGGACCGTAAGGCCAAGGTCGTCACCCATACGGCAGAGGGAGATATTCACGATATCGGACAGGTGATCGTTAACGCGCTTCTCAATGCCAACGGTTTTGAGGTGATCGATCTGGGTGCCGATGTGCCGGTGGACAAAGTGGTTTCCGCCTGCAAGGAGCATCGTCCCATCATGGTAACCGGCACCGCATTGATGACCACGACCATGACCGCGTTTCCGAAGATTGCCCACCAGTTGAAAACCGCAGGGTTGAGCATCCCCTTTGTATGCGGTGGCGGGGCGGTTTGTGAAGAGTATGTGACCGGTTATGATTTGGGGATTTGGGGAAAAGAAGCCAACCAGGCACCCGGATTGGCCGAAGATGCCCTTGCCGGGGAAGACTGGGCTGCCATGCGCTCCAAGTGGAATGGATAATTTTTTAGTGCGGACCTGAACCAGGAGTCCGCACATTATATTATTCAGGAATAGATGTGACAAAACAGATTGCCGATTGCCGGTAAACGTTTTCGGTTTCGGTGGTCGATGCGGCAGAGGTTTTTTGATGGTTGTCGATCTGGTTTACGGATTCCTCGGTTCCGGTAAAACTACGTTTATCACGCGAGTTCTCAACCAATGGGGAGCCGACGAGAAGATAGTGGTTCTGGTCAATGAGTTCGGCAACGTGGGCATTGACGGAGACCTGCTGAGCGCCCAAGGCGGCAGTGTGGTGGAAATGCCCAGTGGCTGCATCTGTTGTACGTTGAGGACTGATTTTCGAACGCAGCTCCGTGAGATCGCCCGTACCATCGGTCCTGACAGGATTATCATTGAACCGAGCGGGGTGGCAACCGTTACGCAAATCCAGAATGTTTTTCTCTCTCAGATTCGCGACGGCAAACTCGCTGCTCTGCATAAAATCCTCGTGGCCGATGCCACCGGCTTCATGGATCTGTACCGGTCCAACCGCTACTATGTGGAATCCCAGGTGCAACATGCGCATATCGCGCTGCTGAACAAATGCGATCGGGTAAAAATGCACAAGGCACTTTTAATGCGTTCGGCCATCAGTGCCATTAATCCTGACATCACTGTTTTTATGACCCGTTTCGGCGCGGTGGACTGGCCGGACTACCGATACGCCTTGGCATCCCTTCCCAAAGGGGAGAGGACCGGGGGGGATGTGTCATCCGAAACAGTGAACGAACGGGGTGTGCCCATCCATTCGACCGTTGAAAAAGCCCGAAACGACCTCCATCATTCCGGCAAAGGTGATAACCGCCATCATTCCGCCGGCGATGATGGACACCATCATCATGACGATCCTTATCCTGCCGATCCGAAGGACAACCCGTTTTCGGGGTACGAATCCTTCAGCCTCATGGTTGAACACAGCTCTTTTGATCAGGAAAAGGTGGAAACACTTTTTCAGCAACTGAGTGAAGTTGAATCTGCTTTCGGGCAGATTGTGCGGGCAAAGGGAATCTTTCAGGTCGGCAATAAATGGCGGGTCATCGAATTGGCGTCGGCGGAGATCTCCTCCCAGCCGATCCGGCCGTCTCAACAGAGTAAAATTGCGATCATCGGAAAGGAGCTGGACCGGAATCGCCTTCGTGACGCGATAAACGGTTGTTTGAACAAGAAACTTTCCGATGAAAACCGGTGTCCATCCTGAATTGGCAATCCCGCCCTTTGCAGATTGGCGTCTCCGACGGTACCGGATCAACCAGTTGGGGATGGACACCATTTAATCATCACTATGAACGCGATTGACGTAAAAGACAAGCCTCTATTTTTAATCATCGACGATGGGCACCGATCATTCCGATCGCTGTCGTTGCGAATCGCATCGGAACATTTTCAGCCGCAATGGGCGGAAAATGCCCGAAAAGGATTGAAAATATTGGATCAAATGGCCGATCGCGTGAAATTGATCATGATCGACCTGAAGGCTTCCGGAATGGGCGGAGGCGGTTTTCTGCACCACAGCCGGCGTATCGCGCCTCGGGCGGCGGTATTGATAACCACCCCTTTGGGACCGATCCTTTTTCGCAACGGAGACTTCTACAACCTGGAGCAACTGAATTTGAAGACCCATATCAATGCCATCCTGGACATCCTTTTTTTAGGTTCGGAGCCGCATTCTACAAGCGGCGGGAACCTGAAGGAACCGGTCCGCCCGATGGGCAAAAACCGCCTTTTCGACATCATCGGCAGCAGCCCCGAACTCAATGAGATTTATGGGTTGATTGAAAGGCTGCGATCCAGTGATGCCACGGTATTGATATCCGGTGAAAGCGGCACCGGGAAAGAACTGATAGCAAGGGCGATCCATCGTTCCGGCTATCGGAAAGACAAACCGTTCGTACCGCTGAACTGCGGCGCCATACCATCCGAGTTGATGGAAAGCGAACTGTTCGGACACGAGCGGGGGGCTTTTACAGGGGCCGTCAACCAACGGATCGGTAAATTTGAAATGGCGGACACCGGAACCCTGTTCCTCGACGAGATCGCTGATCTGGACAGGAGACTGCAGGTGAAACTTCTCCGACTGCTCCAGGAAGGAGAATTTTCACGTGTGGGGGGCAATGCCCTGCGCAAAGCGGATGTCCGGGTCATTGCCGCGACCAATCAAAATCTGAAACAGGCCGTTGCCTCCGGTATTTTTCGGGAGGACCTGTTTTACCGCTTAAATGTGGTACCGATCCACGTCCCCCCCTTGCGTGAGCGAAGGGAGGATATCCCCGACCTGCTCACCCATTTTTCAAAACGGA
>CAYMSW010000047.1:0-4363 GCA_964393215.1 Candidatus Woesearchaeota archaeon | reverse complement strand
AACACCAAATAGAACAAAGATTGCTGCTATTGTTTCAACTGCACCAAATGCCACTAGTATGCACCTCCTACCTAAAAATTAGAATCATAAGTATAAAAGTCTTTTGTCCAAGCTTTTTTCCTTTTGCCCAAGCTTTTCCCTTTTGATTAAACTTTTAAAAAGTTTATACGCCGAGACTGGGATTTGAACCCAGGCGTCCCGAAGGACCCGGATTAGCAATCCGGTGCAATAACCAGGCTATGCGATCTCGGCGCAATTATGTTATTTCGCATAACACAAATCAAGAACCCATTACCAATTTAAAAACCTTTTCTTTAGAAACATATATAAACGGACAAAATAAAAATCAGTCTAATGAAGAAAATCCTAAAATACCTAGTTTTCGTCGATGCATTCGTAATTTTTGCAGCAGCATTGTTCGTACCAGTCTACGCATTATTCGTAGAAGAACTTGGTGGAACAGCTTTAGCAGCTGGTGGGGCATGGGCAGCATTCACATTTACAATGGGTATTTTTATGTTCTTCATAAGCAAATGGGAAGATCACGTAAAACACCAAGAAAAAATATTAGTAGGAAGCTACGGACTAATGGCAGTGTCCGCATTCTTTCTAATTTTTGTAAATCAAATTTGGCAACTGTTCCTTGTACAAGGTTTACTTGGTATCGCAGAAGCATTCAACCGTCCAGTATTTGAAGGAATTTATTCAAAACACTTAGACAAAGGAAAATTCATATCTCAGTGGGGAGTCTGGTCTGGTCTGGGTGCAATGTTTAGCGGTATAGCTGCAATCATAGGTGGTATAATTGTAAACTTCTTCGGATTCAGGCCTCTGTTCGTTTTCATGTTCGTTCTAGGGCTATCGGGGTTCTTATTTTCAATTAAATTCCTACTAGTAAGGAAAAAAGTAACAAAGAAAAAATCAACATCTAGACGCAGGCCTAAGTCCAAGCGAAATAGCTTCTTCAGTTGAATTTATACAAACAATATTCTCAATCTTAATTTTCTTAGCAGCCTTACAATGTGATCCGTGATAAACATCTGAATTAACACTGGCAACAAACATACAATCCGCCCTAGGATCTTCACAGCCCCAAACACCCTTCAATTCACGAGCAGCCAAAAACTCAACATCTTTCAATCTCTCATACATTCTAGTATCATCCGCATACTTATCATAAACTTTTGCAAAACCTCCGCGAACCAACTCTTCATTAACCAAAACATCACCAACAAAAACATACCTCAGCTTTCTACCATAGTTCCCCTCGTCACTATAATCATTCTCAAGATAAACTTCTTTACTTAAAATCAATCTAGCCAATTCATCTTTCGCTTCTTGATAAAAACATTCTCCACTTTCAGGAGTATTTATTCCAGAGAATCTTAATCGCCAACCGTTGTCCAAATCAGCAGTGTCACCATCAATTACAGAAACAACTTCAAAAGGACCTTCTCTTATAACTTCAAATTCCCTAACAGCCTCACCAGTAAAAGTACAAGAACTAATTAAAACTAAAAAAAGAATAAGAACTAACTTGGCCACCAAGTCACATCACCATTAGAAGCTCCATGATTATTACCCATACTATCTTCATAATTTTGTTCAAACTTCCAATGAGAAACTAAACCTTCACTCACGTCTTCGCCACCGTACAACATATCAACTTCTCCTTGATTCAATGCAGTACTATAAATCCTAACATCATCCATTTGGCCATTAAAACTTCCAGTAGCATCCCTCCCACCAAAAGAAATATCATAAACACTCACCAAATTAGTTTCTCCCAAACCAATTAAAGTTGAATCTTCAAAAACACTATCTTTGTAAATAAGTGCAGTATCAGAACCTCTATCATACACGGCAACTATGTGGTGCCAAAAACCATCAGCAGTAGTACCAAATGATGCACGAGCATACTTTGTTTGACCATTTCCATAAAAATCACAGATAAGAAAATCATACACGCTAGCAGTCCTCCTTATTTGATAACCATCTTGAACCTCATTAGTACATCCTGCGGAAGCATGACCGTTAGAAACCGGCAACTCAGTAGCCCCACCATAGGAATCAGATTTTACCCAAAGAGAAATACTAAGACTCCCAGTACCAATATCAAGATTCGAGTTATCCGAAGTAGAAATATAATCACCATCACCATCAAAACTCACAGCATAAGTATTGTCCCACTCACAAGTTCCCCAACATGAATCTGGACACCCATCAACAGTTCCATGATTAACTGCTTCTTCCATATATTCACAAGCCGGATCAGCAACACACGTCACACTAGCACCAAAATCAGAACATGAATCAAAAGCGTCACAAATCCAACAATATTCTCCGGGAGAACAACCGGTAACATCATTCAATATCTCTTCCTCGGTATTTGGAAATGCACTACAATCCCTTCCATTAGCATCACAAACACCATCGTGATCAGAACAAGTTAGATCTAAAACTTCAACTTCCTCAGTTTCAGTATAAACACTTACTGGTTCTCCACCCTCTTCCAAAGAAGGTATCAGAGTAACTTCACTACTTCCAGTGTTAAATGGAAACATATTGCTTTCATAACTAGCAACTAAAAAATAATCTGGACCTGGATTCCCATCTATATCCATAGCAACTCCATCCAATTGAATAATAAAATATAAATCATCACTCCCTTCATTTGTAATCAAAACCCTAGAATAAACAGGATTTCCCTCTAACATATATTTAGTGCAAGTAAAATGAAAATTAGTAGACGTACTTACCAACGCAATCTCTTCTTCTTGTATCTCTGTTTGCTCCTCTAAAACATCACCAACAAATAAAAACACGATAATGGCAATTATTATCGCAACCGCTACAAGCAACACAGTTGCAATTAAAGGACTGATACCTCTCTTATTCATAGACTAAATCTGAAACTTCCAATTTATATTAATTTCTACTTACACAACTTCTGAGAAACAAGTAAAGCAATAAAAGATATCAACGCAGCTACAATCATCGTTTCTGGAACTATTATTCCAAAAATAACCATAACAATAACATAAATCAATCCAGAAAAAATACTAATCAACGATGCCCTCTTCTTTAATTTCCATCTAAAACTCCCAATCACAACTGGAGTTATAGACATCATCAACCCAGCATTAATCAGAGCAAGATCAACCAAATTTCTGAAAAAATAAGCAAGCCCACCAACAAAAAGTAATATCAAAACCAAATTCACACGAGTATATTTTCTTAGCTCATTTGAAGACAATTCACGTCTTTTAAATCTTGCAATAAAATCTTTAGTAATATTGGTAGATAGAACAAAAATAAAAGTGTCCGCAGTAGACATAATGGCAGCAAACATCAAAACAACTCCAAGACCCAAAATATTTGGAGATAACAAATTAACCAATCCATAAACAATTGCCTGGCCGGGATCTATATTTGGAAAAGATAACTTAGCAGAATAACCAATTAATGTTATTCCAATTCCAATTACAAGCAAAAATAAACCAGAAATTGTCAATCCTCTTTTAACTACTTTATCATCTCTAGCAGCATATACTCTTTGCCAAGTATCTGCTGAAGTCCAAACATAAATGATTCCATAAATTAAAAACGAAATCATCAGAATCACACTCATACCACCTGTAGAAAAATTAGAAACATTCAAATCAGTTCCAGAAGCCAGATTAAATCCCACAACAAAAATTAAAAAAACTAACAACAAATACTGAAAAATATCTGTCTTAACAACAGATCTAAACCCCCCCATAACCAAATAAACAAAAACAACACCCAAACTTAAAACAAGGGCAAATTCGTAACTAAAATTACTTATGGCAGATAATATTTGGGCACCTGCAACAAATTGTTTGAGCAATATTAAAACGACACTAACCAAAACAATAATTGCAACAAGACTTCCGATCCCCCTTCCAAACTTGTAATGCAAGAAATCAGCAATAGTATAAAAATTCTCTTTGCGTGCTAACTCTCTTAGTTTTTTGCCCCAATAAGCAAACAAGACAAGTCCTATTGCCAATCCAACAAAACCAAACAATGCTCCAATACCAAACTCAAAAATATATGCAGTATAAACAACAAGTATAGTTCCTCCAATAATTGAAGCTACAATTGTGCTAACAAAAGCAAATAAACCCAAATTTCTATCAGCAATCATAAAATCCTTGCCAGACTGTCTCTTAGAACTAACAAACCCTATGATTAAAGCTAATATTAAATATCCAAAAACTAAAGACAAATTAACCTTATCTAACATAATTTAGAAGACCAGATACAATTTATAACAATTTCTAAAACAAAACACTTAAAAACAAACTCAAATGAATTTTACCTACAGCAGGATGGAGCA
>CAYMSW010000046.1:0-4458 GCA_964393215.1 Candidatus Woesearchaeota archaeon | reverse complement strand
TGGTCGCTTTGATCGCCATGGCCATCGCAGCCCAAGCGGTAAACAGCGTAAACATTGTTGGAGTTAATACAGTCACTCTTGAACCCGGCAAGTACACGATCATGTCAGCTCCGCTATACGAGCCAAACGGTGACGGGACCAACACGCTCCTTGGCGTGTTTGGCGACAGTTTGGTAGCATCGGTAAGTTACCTGACCGCGGATCGCGTACTACTCTATGACACCGTTAGTGGAACCTACCAGGCGTTTGCTCAGTACACGGATGGCCATTTCTATAAATGCAACAGCTTGGATGAGTGGAACCTTTCGATCTTAGGCGACGATGAGCCGATCGAGGTCGGTGAGTCATTCTGGGTCGTGCACCCCGGAACTGAAGCGGCCTTGGACGTTGCCCTGAGTGGCGAAGTGCTTGGTGGTCCCAGTGACACGCAGTCGGTAGCCATGGTAACCGGATACCAGATGGCATCCTACCCGTATGCAAACGCGACTGCTGTTCAGGACATTATGTCCGAAGCCAAAGGTGCCACGGCGGCAGTCAGCTACCTGAGCGCTGACCGTATTATCACATGGGATGTGGCAACGCAGTCTTACCAGGCTTACGCTCTCTACACTGATGGTACTTGGTACAAGTGTAACGATCTGGATGAGTGGAACCTGAGTATCGCAGCAACAGAGGAAATCGGTGTGGGTGGCGGGTTCTGGTACGTGTCAAAGACTGATTTCACGTGGAACGAAGGCTGCCCATATAGCGGCGCATACTAGGTATATACGGCGATAGTTTCTGAAGTAGAAGCATACGAAAGAGGGGTAAAGCTGTGGTAAAGAAGGTTTTAGGGTTGGTCGCAGTTGCAAGTCTGATGACGGCAACAGCTGGATATGCCGGACTCATTACGTGGGGATTTACGGGTGATCTGGGAGTCTCGTACAACGGCTATCTGGTTGAGTTGGTTGAGGATGTTGGTAAGGACGGCTTCTCCATAACAACTCTGTGGGACGATCATACAATCACTGGAGGGGATGAGTTCATATCAACACCCATTCAGGCTACTATTGCTGGGGCGAACAAGGGCGCTGCACCCTACCAATGGGGAGCGAGTTTTACCTCTCCCGGTGCCTCACTGACCTATAGCGATAACATCTATACTGTAATCTACAATGCTTCTACGTTTGGTGCGGCAACGCAGTATCAGATTGTTGATGCTACCCCATACGTGCTCCCGGCTGGAGATGCACCGGCAGACTACCTATCTAGCACTGTCTCAGGCTCGTGGGCACCGATTGTCGCCGTACCTGAACCTGGCTCGATGATTCTGTTCGGTCTAGGGGTTGCAACCCTAGCACTGCGTCGTCGGAAACGCGGATAGAAACAGGGCTAACTAGCAACAAAGCAGAGGGGGAGCTTCGTTCTCGAAGCTTCCCCTTCTTTTTGATGGAGAAGCAAATGAATCTTGGCAGTGTTTGTTGTGCGGCCATGTTGTTTGTCGCACCTATAACGACTATGGCAGTCGAGCCGATAAGCAAAGCAATTTACTTGATCCGCACACACGATGTTGATTCTCAAGTCGCTAAGGCCACTTTTGAGTTCGTCCGTATGAATGTTCAGGGAACCACACGTCCCGACCTTGGAGCTGTCAAAATCGACCCATGTTGCACGCGCGGCATGCTGCGTGAGCTATCCGAGCTACGCACGAAAGGCGATGCTCTGGTGATTGCGCTTGTTGGAACTTCTGCTCCTTCTGGTAGTCCAGTTGTTGCCTATTCAGAGAAGCTAGGCAGCGCGGCGGTTATGGTTGAACATCTACCCTCCTCGGAGTCTGGGATGTCAGATCACAGGCTGGCGCACATTGAGCGTGCGGTTATCTACGCCATTGGTAAGCTTGTTGGTATGCCAATATGTCAGAATCCGTACTGTGTGTTGAGTACGCACCATGCGCGCAAAGACCAGATGCCAAGCCGCAGTTTCTGTCCGGTGTGTGCAGACTCGGTTCGGAGAAGACTCATGAAGTTTGGCGTCAATGAAGGCACTGGTACTCGTAAAGTGCCCGCTCCAGCAAGCTAGTGATGCGTCTGATGAGTTGGCACGCCCTTCGTGAAAAGGTTGCCCTCTATGACTGAGAGTACATCACTGAAATCATCAGTCCATACACGGTGACTCATGTGCTCTGGGAAAGGAAACGATAGGTCATCTTCCTGCTCAGATGGCAGCCCTGTCTTGTTGCGTGTGAGCAGGACCCAGAGTGAGTCAGATGTGAGGCGGAGATCGCCTGGAGTGCTGATGATCCGGCCGCTTAATCCGTAGTGGCGGGCGATGCTAGACGCAACCGGCACCAAGTCCATATACATGTTGGTGAGGTGAAGAGCGAGGATTCCACTTTCTTTGTCGAGGTGAGAGAGATAGGTGTCGAAAGCCTCTGCGGTAAGGAGGTGGACGGGAATCGCGTCCCCATTGAAGACATCAAGGACGAGGATGTCGAAGTCGTGTGAGCCGCCATCCAGCAACTCCTGTTCGAGTGACAATCTGGCATCCCCCATAATGATCTCTACGTGTGAGGGGCATGAGGTCAGATACCGAAAGTGGTCTCGATTAGTGGCGAGCTTAACTACATCGTGATTGATCTCGTAGAAACGGAAGCTGTCTCCTTCTTCACCATATGCGGCGATGGTACCGATCCCTAGCCCAAGAATGCCTACCCGCAGCCCTCCGGGATGGGCATACGGAGAAGTGCGCTTCGGGTGGGTATTTACGGCCACACAGATGCCACTGTTCTTCCCAAAATACATGCTAGGCTGACGATGAAGCGGGCCCCCGTTGAACTGCAGTCCGTGGCAGATTCTTCCGTGCATCAGGGAGAAGGTGCTCGTGTGCTCGTCAATCTGTTGCTCAAGTACCTTGAGCGCTCCGAAGAAGCTCCTCGCGCGAGCGACGATCTGCGTGCTTGGAATACTTGGCATACGGGTCAGCCCGACCATCACAGCCAATGTGGCTACGATCAGGGGCACTCGCCAGGCCAATATCCACGGCTTCTCCAGCAGAAGCCATGTGGCAATGCTGCATGCGAGGCCGAGCCCGATTCGTAGCTCCCAGTAATCGCTGAAAATCAGCGGAGCGATTACGCCGACGAAGAGCCCGCCTAGTGCTCCTCCCAATGCAAGCATGACATAGAAGAAGGTAAGATGGAGCGGGGGCGGGCGGCGACTGTGTAGCATTCCGAGGCAGAGGAAGCAGGCACAGGTAAGCGCGAGGCAGTAGACGGCCAGTTGAGGTAAGATACCTAGCTGGAGAGCATGCTGCATAATGAAGAGAACGAGAGCAGTCGCCGGTAGCATGAGGATCGCGGCGAGAGTTGCGGTTCCTTTGCCGTGGCTGCTGAAACACACAATGAATGCGATGAGGTAGAGCGCCAGTGGCAGTATCCATAGTAGCGGAATGGGCGCTACGTTGGCACAGATCTGGTTTGTCATGGCGACAAGCATCAGGCTCGCGACCGCCGAAAGCCCCAGCCAAACGAGCCCGTCACGCCATGGTGCCTGGGCGATTTGCTGTTTGAGAGAAGTGTCTCGGCCTTTCACGACCAGGGCCGCCTTGCCGACCGTGCGCATGGCGTGTATTGAGCAGAGCGCGCAGACAATCGCAAACCCAACATATCCAATGGCCCAAAGCAGAGCTTGGTTCGGAAGCCTCAGGAGGGGCTCGAACAGGACTGGGTAGCAGACGAGTGCTATCAACGAACCGGCATTTGATACCGCATAGAAGAAGAAAAGAGGGCTCTTTGTGTTCTCCCGGCCATAGAACCAGGCCTGCAGCAGCGGACTGGTGCTGGAGAGCAGGAGGTAGGGCAACCCTACCGATATCCCTAGCAGAGCGATAACGGCCGCGGTAGGGGGGCAGGAGTCCGTAATCATAAGAGCCCACTCTTGTGGAGGAATAATTGGGGTACCCCACGTGAGGCACTGCCAGAGGAGAAGGGCGAGTGAAAGGCCGAGGAAGAGTACATGGGCAACAATCTGGGTCCTTGTTCTCAGGAGTGAGATGATATAGGCATAGCAGTAGCCGATAAACAGCAGTGATTGAAAGAACAGCATGCATGCCGTCCAAACAGATGCTACGCCGCCAAACCAAGGCAGTATTCGTTTCGCTATCAACGGCTGTATAAGGAATAGCTCGAATGCGCTCAGAAACGCCAGAAGCAGATAAACTGCTGTGACTGCTACTCGTCTTTTGGATCTGTGGTTCGCTGTACTCATGATTAGAGGAAGGACGATGAAGGATTTAGATGAACCTGTCAAATCTGATCCCCGACCTTCGAACTTCCGCATTGTCACACTCCCCAGAGCCTGTGTACGATCAGGGGCATGGAAACGAGTAAACTATTTGATAAGCTGGTTGGCCTCGCGCTTGTTGCTGTGGCATTGGTTGTCTATCTGACTACGCTTAGCTCCGGGGTCTGTCCCGGGCCGT
>CAYMSW010000045.1:0-5132 GCA_964393215.1 Candidatus Woesearchaeota archaeon | reverse complement strand
GATTGGCGAGCTCGCGGGAGGTTTTAGTTGCTTCCTCGAGTTTACCTTCCATGAAAAAATCGATCTGGCCGGTCTCAATAGAAAGAGTACCGCTGATCTGACGGGGTTTGGAGGTTTCGGCTTCGGTGTCTAACTGGAAGCCGCCGTGATCCGACGCGACAACCATCGAGAGTCCAACCGACCTGCGGTCAATGCCATAGGAATCGCATTTATTAAGGAAAGAATCCCAACCGTCATGCCGGAGGTGGATGTTTTCCAGGAGGAGTCCGCTCTCGAGTAAATGCGCTTTGGCAGCTTCGAGGTGACCTTTGATCTCGGTGAAAAAGAGAGACTCGTTATACTCGCGGTCGACGATGCGATCAGGGAGTCCGGTGGATCTCAGGTGATTTCTGAGTTCTATGCTCTGGTTATCTCCCATGATCAGCTCACCGGTTCGTATTGCGTGGACTGACGCATGGCCTTCTGCGAGAGACGACTCATTTTACCAGAATATCTAAGGGCAAGTTCTCGACCTTTATCGGTTACACCCCAGCCGTTTTCAACTCCGTGAAACGGAGCAACCCGCATCTTGCTGTGGAAGGTATGAAGGATCCGGACGACCTTATCCTTTTTGAGGTCGAAGCGTTTTGCGAGATCAGTTGGATAATGAGGTCCGGGATTGGAAGCCATGTAATCGAGAATGTCGTCACCTTCGTCAACAGATTTGACAATCTGATCATCGCGATAGTCCGGAGCTGGACTCATATCCAGTTCAAGCTCTACAACTTGTTTTTCTGATTTTACGTCTGGCATTATCCGACTCCTTGCAGTTTCAATTGATGGGCTTGACCGTAGCGGTTTGCTTTCCGTTGCAGAAGCGAATGTTTGTAACGAATGAGGTGTTGCTCCAAACGGTCGACCTGATGAAGCTCAGTATCGATCTCCTTGTCGTCGAGCAGGTTGTCCTCAAGGTGGACTGCATGCATATCAGCCAGTCCGGAAAGTTCATGCAGGAGTTTATGTATCGCTGACCTGAATTCCGGTTCGGTATATACGGGAGGCTGCTTTATTCGTCCGACATAAACATCTTCATCCCAGAATATCTTCCGCAGCAATTTCTCGCAGAGCTCAGGTGAGTTCTCTTTCAGGAAGCGATATAACCTCAGCAGGAAGGTGTCGTTGATTGCAACGCGTCCGTAGACAATGTTGTTAAATTCATCAGGTGAGTAATTGAGACCTTCGGTTGCCAGCAAGGCAAGGGTTGTAATCTCCGGACGTATTTTCAAATCAACAAAATCCTTACAGATAGATTTTGAAGCGTCGATCAACAGCCCGAGGTGACCGTTATTTCCAGCCATGTGCTCCTCCAATTTTAGTTTTTACAAAAAGCTGTATTGAATTGTTTAAGTACAAGTTGAGTCATTTTATGTTATTGATTTCTCTATTGACTTAGGCGAGCGAAATATGTAAATTTTACACGTCATAAAAAAAACGCCTGAGCCGAGAGAGAAATCTCCCTGGTTCTGTGTGTCCGGCGAGGGGTGGTGAGTCCGCGAAAACAACATCCACCCCAGCCGGGGTCTACCGAATATCTCTATTTTTAATTAAAAACTGCGTGTAATATTATGGTCAAACTTTTACTCTTTGCTATTTTGATCGGTGCACCGGTGTTAGCGGATGAGCCGATGTGTGATTGGATATTCACCGGATTATATGAATGGATTCAGTGCGAAATCTATATGATTCAAAGTGAATACACTGTTGTGTTTTATGACGGTAGTATTAGAAAGATACCATCTGACATTATTAAAGATCGAATGAAACGGGCTGTTCCTGATCATTTGCGAAACGGTTTTATAAAAGCAAAAGTGAGCGGATCTTGTAAAGACATCCCAGGTAAACCCGGGGATATCATGCGCGATGTTATTCTGATTGAAAATGGCTCTAAGATATGCGGTGTAATCAAACCAACGGAATATCCCGGAAAAGTGGCGATGCATAAATATGATGGATCTGTGCAGATCATCAGAAAAGAGAATATTAAAAAGCGTTGGACTGAGCCCTCGCCAGATATCCTTAAACTGGGGTATGAATACATCAAATCCGAAGCTAAAGAGACGGGTAAAACAGGGAATGCAATGCTTTGTGATGAAATCAGGGATAAATGGGGCAATGTTCATCGTGGTGTACTGATCAACAATGCTGTTAAGGGATATTATGCGCTGGTGACTTATGATTGTCGTTTTTATATAGTTCCCCGGACATCGATCATTAAATATCGATGTCCACCAGTACCGAAGTATCTGGAGGACGGGTACCGATACGTACGCAAGGAGGTAGTTAGAATCGCGAAAGAACTTCATTGACCCATCTCCGTTTTCGCTGTTTCGGCTTTGGCAAGGCTGTCTTTGATCATCCCGAACATTTTATCGTCATTGTCAACATCGATCCCGGACGCTCTCAATAAATCAGTACGATAGGCAAACTCCTGCTGTGACGGATGCTGCCAGGGGAAGTCGGTGAAATTTTCGAGTTTCATGACTTTAACAATTTGGCCCATGATGTGAATGTCGGTGTATTTGCCAATGATGTAATGAGGTCTGCCTTTGAGTATCCGGTCAAGCCGGCCTTCAGTTGCGGCAGGGATTGCATCCGCGAGTTTGGAACGCGACCATCCGAAACGTTTGATAAATTGGGCGGGTGTTTCAGGTCCTGTCTCCGTGGCTAAAACAGATTCGTAATCCGGATGATCGGGAAAGACGATCCGGTCATAATCAAACCTGATATGATTGAGATAGGCGATAAACATACATAAGAATTTCTCGGTGATGGGACGTTGACCCTTAATCATCATACTGACGATGGGTTTGGGAATTCCCAAATGTTTCGCCATATTTGTCCGGAGGCCTTTATCAGCATTAAAAAAAGCCTGTAAAGTCAAGCGAGGTTCTGACATTGTGCTCCTCCACGTAAGTTATTATAAAATGGTACTGTAACTCGCTCGGCAGGTGAGCGAGTTAACAGACAGTAAAAATCAAGCTATGTATAAGTCTTTATAAAATCGTACTGTAACTCGCTCGGCAGCCGAGCGAGTTACAAGTATATTTCCCGGGATATCCACGCATTGACCACATTTCGAAATATGTATGTTAAAGAATTTCGACATCACATGATCTTAAGTTAGATTTCATTTTCAACAGAAAGAGTGAGCTGATTGCAGCTCGAACATTTGCTGTGTAATATAAAGCTCAGATTTTGGAATGTCAAGGTAAATTTTACACGAGATAAAAAATTTCAACCATTGGTGACAGATTAAAGCAGTTACGACTTGACAAAAAGCTTAAACAAGGGCAAGCTGCTGAGAAGATGGGACTGACTCAGGGACAGCTCAGTAATTACGAGGGTGACAGAGTCGTTGTTATCCCATCAAATTCTTTTAAAGCTTTGAGCGAAGGCTATGGAGTCAGCATCCATTGGCTGATGACCGGTCAGGGTGAGAAATACCTCCCTGGCAGAGCTGACGTGGAAGTTGCAACGGCAGTTGATGAGTTCCGAGTAACACCGCCCCATCCTGTTGAATGGGAAGAACCTCCCCCCGATCTGGCTTATGGCTGGGAGGTCGATCCGTGGAGTGTGATCAGGCTTAAGGGTTTGAGTGAAAGGATCGTGGAAGCCAGAGGGGATATCCCGGTCAAGGATATGGCAGAGCGGGTTTCGCTGGAGCTCTCCCTTTATAAGGCAATTGAAGACGGATCGATATTTCCGAGCCAGGAGACACTGCTTCGAATCGTGGCTGCCACAGCTGTTGATGCGCGCTGGCTGGCGAGTGGTGCGACATTTGAAAAAACAATCGCTGAATATGCGAGCAGATTAAACGCTGATATTTCAACTATCGGGAGTCGGATCAAGACAATCAGGAACAAGATGGGAATGACGCAGGCTCAGTTTGCTGAGCACGTTGATGTTGGTTTTCATCAATTGGTTTCAGTAGAAATAGGACGGGTTCAACCAAGTGTTGAAGTGGTGAAGAAGGTTGTCGAAGCAACAGATGCATCGGTGCATTGGCTGATCTTTGGAGAAGAAGAGACGCCAGAGTTTGAGGTCAAAATTATTGCGCGTTCGTTAAAGCACTTCTTGGAGTTAGAAGAAACAAAACTTGTGATGAGCCCAACGGATGAGGAAATATCATACCTGCAGCAGCACGCAGTACAAGGTGGATTTATATCGACATCAACCTGGAAACAAATACTGCTGGATTATCGGCGAGGGAAGATGAAGAAGGAGTAAGGAACGGCACAGATGTCCTGAAAGAAATACAATAACCCGGTAAATACCGGGCTTTTTTTGTCTGGATCCGAAATGGATTCCTGATGAAAATAATGGAAAAAGTACAATAATGTCTATTGACATTGTAAAGATTACAACTTATATTTGAATCATCGATTAATTATTTATAATTAAATCCTTTCAGCGAGGAGCAATTGCGGAATCCATCCATAGCACTCAGCGCAGGACATTCACCTTTCGACAAGAGCCACCCGGGGGCTTCACACAACGGGCTTAACGAGTATGAACTGGGATGTCAGATTATTCCGGAGCTCGTGCGGGAACTTTACTCCAGAAATTACACGATCTACGTCGTCGGCGGTTCGCTCTCCGACCGGATCAAACAGATCAACCAGCTGCCGCTGAACGCAGCGGTTGAGATTCACTTCAACGCATATCACGATCAGCGGGTACGCGGCTGCGAAACTCTGCACGGTCACCGGGTGGAGAGCCGTAGTCTCGCGAAGTGTGTTCAGCATCAGCTCGTGGAATCGCTTAAGGGTTATCCGAATTTTACAGTTAAACCTGAACATGATTGGAAGAAGGCGGAATGGATCAACCGGGGGATTAAGCTGGGACTTAACCATAACACGCCCGACCCGAGCGACATGGTTGCGTATCTGGCTGAGGTGCAGTGTCCGGCGTGTATAGTAGAACCGGGATTTTTGTCGAGTCCTTTAGATGCTGAAATGTTGAAGGACGAGGATTGGGATATTCACGGTCGGATTGCTGAGGGGATTTGTCTGGGAATTCAGGGGTTTGTGGGGTGAGGTGTAGGGGCTGAATATCTTCAGCCCGAATGGTCGGGCAGGAATGACCGACCTACT
>CAYMSW010000044.1:0-5201 GCA_964393215.1 Candidatus Woesearchaeota archaeon | reverse complement strand
TTCAGTAATGCTCTCTTTAGCAGATTCTCTACCTTTTTCCAAAAATCCACCACAGCCTAAACCTCTTGTCAAATCCCTACCAATCAAAACCTTTCTATCTGCAGAAGAAACATCCAAATGCTGCTTATCAGTATTAACTGCAAAAACTTCAGCACCAGAAATCCCTTTCTTGTGTAACCAAGATACTATGTTATTACCTGCACCACCAACACCAATGACTTTAATATTTGCTTGACCAACCTCAAGATCATTGTTACCATCGTTTACATTTTCAGCGTTTTTTAAAGCTTCTTCCATAATAAATTCCATTTTTTTATTTTGCCCCCATTGTATTTTGCATTACAATAATTTTTTTATATGAGTAAATTTAATTACTCTCTAGAAAACAAATTAACGCCAATTGATTTGTTATGCTGAAATAATACACAAAACACTATAGAAAACCTAAATACACGTCAAATATGTTTCATCCGCGTCGCCAAACGTGAATTAAACGAATAGTATCGCCAAATACTAAACTATTTTTAAGTAAGAACGTATATAAATATTAATTAACTGTAAAATATATTTCTAAGTAAACATTAATCATCAGAATCTAGATTAAATGAAGTAAGACTAGACATTTTTTCAACAACAGTTCCTATTTCATCTTCTATTAAAAGAGCAGTCATCTCGAAACTTGGGTTAACTAAAGCAAATCTTTCACTTTCAATTTCATCACGAATATTTTGTAACTCTCCTTCTAATGCAAAACAATAATTTGAATGAACATCAAGCAATCTATCTGTAACATTTTCAACAAGTCTTGCATCTTCTCTAAAAATTGCTGCCAAATATTCAAAATGTAATTTTTCCGATTCTTTGTGATACCTTGCACGCCTAGCTAAATAATCATCAGTCGTTGCTGTACTCTGTGCTCCCAATAATTCAAAAGCTGTCATAAAAATAACCAAAAATCACTGTTTTTAAACGTTTCTATAAGAAAAAGCTTAAATAATTCAAAGAATAATAATACGTCATGAACACTGGTGATTATATAGAGGTCAAAACAACAAAAGAGACTTTCAAAGGAATTCTACTTCCAGAATCAACAAATAACTACTTAGTTCTCAAACTAAACTCTGGTTACAACATAGGAATTGACAAAAAAAAGATCAAATCCAAGAAACTCCTAAAGAAAAAGCCAGCAAAAAGAGACAAAAAACTAAAAATAACACACAAAAAATCATTACCAAAAGTATCAATTCTACACACAGGAGGAACAATAGCTTCAAAAGTAGATTACGAAACAGGCGGAGTCATAGCAAAATTCACACCAGGAGAAATCTTAGAATCCTACCCAGAATTATCAAAATTAGCAAACATTGATGCAAGATTAGTAAGTAACATGCAATCAGAATCACTAAGATTTGAACATTACAACCAAATCGCCAGAGAAATACTAAAAGAGGCAAAAAAGAAAGTAAAAGGAATAATAATAACGCACGGAACAGACACTCTACATTACACAGCAGCAGCTTTATCATTCATTTTAGATAATATTAACATTCCAATCATTCTAGTTGGATCTCAGAGAAGCTCAGACAGAGGAAGCACAGATGCATTCCTAAATTTATTCTGCGCAACCAAATTCATAACAAAAACAGATTTCAAAGGAGTTGCAATCTGCATGCATTCTGCATCTTCAGATGATTCCTGTGATATTCTACCTGGACTAAAATCAAGAAAGCTACACACTTCAAGAAGAGATGCTTTCAAAGCAATTAATTCACAAATAATAGCAAATGTAACTAAAAAAGGAAAAATATCTGAATACTTCAACAAAAAAGAAGTAAAAGGAGCAATAAAAGCAAATTATATCAAAAAAGATCTAAAAATTGGAATCTTGAAAACTCACACTTGCTTATTCCCAGAAGATATTCTACACTTCAAAAATCACAAAGGATTAATTATAGAAGGAACTGGTTTGGGACACGCTCCGGCAAAAAGCTTTGACACAATTTCAAAAATAAATGATAAAAACAAAAAAGCAATTGAAACTTTAGCTAAAAAAATACCTGTAGTCATGACTTCTCAATGTATTTTCGGCAGAGTTAACATGAATATCTACTCACCACAGAGAGAATTAACTGATATTGGAGTAATTCCTGGCGCAGATATGACAACAGAAACAGCCTTCCTAAAACTAGCTTGGTTATTATCCAACAAAAAAGACCCAAAAAAACTAATGACAACTGACCTAAAAGGTGAAATTAATTCTAGAATTGGTGATGAATTCTTATAAATTTAACTTGGTCTAACGCTCGGATTAAAGCCACTAACAAATTCATATTCCTCAAAAGTAACTCCAATACTCAGAATATCTCTTCTTGTTATCTTATAACAATTATTTATTCCAGGGGTCCCTTTTTCTCTAAGATAAGCAGCAACTTGGTTTAAAATATAACATCCAAACGCTTCATCATCTTCCGACAAATTAGCCAAAGTCAAAGCCGCAAGTTCATCCATCTCAAAAACTCTATCTCCTGTTGAACCAGAACTATCTTCTCCATCTTCAATAGAAATATTAATAGCAAGCCCCTGAATCTTCTTTCTATCCTTTTCAGAAACCATTAAGCAATAAACCATTCCATTCTTATAAACTTAATTAAACAACAGTATCTAATTGTTTCCAAAACCTATAAAAACAAAGAAACTAAATCCAAAATAATGGATTACAAAAAGCTAGGCTTCAAAGCAGGTTTAGAAATACATCAACAGCTAAACACAAATAAATTATTCTGCAAATGCCCATCAAATCTAACAGATAATAAACCAGAAATAATTCTAAAAAGAAAGCTCAGAGCATCCAAAGGAGAATCAGACAAACTAGATACAGCTGCACAATATGAACAATTGAAAGATAAAATATTCAATTACCAAGCAAACAAAGAGAACTCTTGCTTAGTAGAATATGATGAAGAGCCACCACATAATATAAACGAAGATGCATTAAACTTAGCACTACAAGTAGCACTTCTATTCAAAGCAGAAATTCCAGATGAGATTCAAGTTATGAGGAAAACTGTAGTTGACGGATCAAATACATCTGGATTCCAAAGAACTGCAATGATAGCAAGAAACGGAAAGATACAAACTTCAAAAGGAATAGTAAGAATATCAACAATTTGCTTAGAAGAAGATGCAGCTAGAAAAGTAAAGGAAGACAAAAACTCAACAACGTTCAACTTAGACAGACTAGGAATTCCTTTAATAGAAATTGCAACAGAGCCAGACATTCAAGATCCAGAACACGCAAAAGAAGCTGCAGAAGTTCTAGGAATGATTCTACGTTCAACAAACAAAGTAAAAAGAGGAATAGGAACAATAAGACAAGATGTAAACGTTTCAATAAAAAAAGGAGCAAGGGTTGAAATAAAAGGCTTCCAAGATCTAAGAAAGATGCCAAAAATAATAGAAAATGAAGCAATAAGGCAACAGAGAGGAAAAATAAAACAAGAAGTTAGAAAAGCAAACCAGGATGGAACAACAGACTTCTTAAGACCAATGCCTGGAGCTTCAAGAATGTATCCCGAAACTGATGTAAAGCCAATAATAGTTACTACAAATATCTTAAAACAAATAAAATTGCCAAAACTAATCTCAGATAAAATAAAAGATCTAACAAAATTAGGAATACCTACGAATACAGCTACAGAACTAGCAAAAAGCAACATAAACCTAAAAGATTACAACTTCAAACTAGACAAAAAACTGATAGCAAACATTCTAATAGAGATTCCAAAAGATCTCAAAGCAAGAAACAACATAACTTACGATTTCAAAAAAGAAGACTTCAACCTAATATTCAAAGCATTAGAGAAAAAACAAATAAACAAAGATTCTATACCTGAAGCATTAATACAAATTAGTAAGGGCAAAAAACCAACATTCGAAAAAATAGATGATAAAGCAATAGACAAAGAAATAAAAGCAATAATAAAAAAGAATCAAAAACTAATAAAAGAAAAAGGAGAAAGAAGTATCAACATTCTTATTGGAGAATTAATGAAAAAATTCAAAGGAAAAGTAGACGGAAAAACATTACATAAAAAATTAAAAGAAAATATTTAAAGTTCGTCAATATCTGCCCTTATCTTCTTAACCTTATTCAACTTCTCTTGAACATCAGATATTTGTGTCTGAACACCTGCTTTCTTCTTATTCAAATCTGACTCAGCAGAAATTAATTTAGTAATTTTATCTCTCAACCTCTCTTCCCTAGACTGTGTAAATAAAATAGAACCCTTCAACCTATCAACTTTGGCCTGCAAATTCTTCTTATCTTTGTTCAAAAGTCTTAATTCGGCAGAAATATCCTTCAGAGCCTCACCCAACATACTCTTCTTCTTCATGATTCTCTTCTTCTTTGTAACGGAAACAGGTGCCTTCTTCCTAACAGAAACTTTCCTCTTAACCACTCTTTTCTTTTTCTTGGCCACCATCTTTTATTAAATTATAATTTTAACTATTTATAAATTTTGTCCTTATCCTGTCTTTCCCAAATACCTATTTATTCTATTCAATGAACTTTTATATGTGCTTTTTCTAACATGTCCTCCGACATAAGCCTTCTTCAACACGTCTTTCTGTCTCCTCAACTTCTCCTTATATGCTTCTCTAGCTCCCTTTCTTTTCTTTATCTTCATATACTTCTTATGTAGCCTCTCCAGTTTTCCTTTTTGTTTCTTTTCGACACCACTTATTCTTAAATGTTGTAACAAAAATATCAACAAGACAATTATGAATATAACCAAAATCAATCCGATAATTGTAGATGGATAAACTATCTTAGGTAATTTAAATCCTTCATCATCCGAAACTTTTTCCTTGTGAACATCAGGTATAATTATTCCAGGGCCTATAATATCCTCAGTTATCAAACTCCAAATAAGTCTATTATCTCTTCCATAATAAACACTAAAATCATCTTCACCATTTGCATCCATATCAAAGTATGCAACTTCATCAACTAAAATTTCAAAATCCATATCAATATCAGTATAAGTTAAAACAAGAATTCCTTCACCAGTATCTATATCTCCAATCTTAAATTTATAGATTGTATCTCCGGGCATAATAACATGTGCTCTATCTGCTTTATACGCAGAAAAAAGATACTCATCTTTGATGTTAAAATCTATCATATGCAAAACAGAGCT
>CAYMSW010000043.1:0-5205 GCA_964393215.1 Candidatus Woesearchaeota archaeon | reverse complement strand
AAGGTCCAGACTCCCAGGACGCCCGGGGGTGGCGCGGATCCTGGATTCATCGTCTGGTTTTCCCAGACCAGGGATCCGACGCGGTGCCAGTTGAGGTAGGCCGTCAATTCTCCAGCTGTCGAGTCTGGATCATTGACGAAGATCTGGATCGTGACCTCGATCCCTTTCACCACAACGTCGTCGGGAGAGTAGTAGACGCGATCTTCTGCGTTGCCGTTGATATCGACAAAGTAGGGCGCGAGGGCGCAAAGATTGTTACAATTTAGCAGGGTGGCGAAGTCCCGGATCACTCCGGTATCGCAGTTGAAGGCGTCGAGGGTCCATCGTCCCGAGCTCTGATTGGTCAGCCGATCCCCGTAGGTGCGATTGGTCGCGTTCCCGGTGAGGTTCCATAGGCCCCCATCTTCGACGTAGACGCCTCCAGACGTCGAATAATACGAGTAAACGTCTGAGCCCTGGATCCATACGGTATTCGCTTCTACGGTCAGATTCAGGGCCGTAGCGTTGAGATCTGCCGTCAGGTTGCCGGCCTTGAGGATAATCGTACTGTTTCCATCCGGGAGAGCAGCTGAGGAGAGATCGCTCAGGTTGGCGATCCCCCACCACAACCAATCGGTAGAGACGTTGTGGTTCCTGGAGATCTGCCGGCCGGAGTTGGGGATCGTGATCGCTTCGGGATTGAAGGTCGAGTTGAACCACTCCAACAAAATCCCGTCGCCCTTGATCGCGGTTACATTGGTGAGGGTGACATAGGAGAGATTGGTGGCAGCTGCAGTCGTTCCCCAGCTGCTCGGGGAGAAGATCTGCGTCCTGGTGAGATCCCAGGTCAGGCCGGCGTCGCCGTCCCAGAGATATCGGGCTGAGGTCGCGCCGGTCACGGATCCGTCGTTGGATCCTGCAGAGTCGGCCGCGTCGTCTGTCGGGAAGTCGGCCGCGTCGAGCTTCCACCATCCCACGGCCGTAGCGGTGGTCGAGGGGTAGCTCCTGGAGATCGCGGGATTGGTGCCGGCCAGGAGAGCGATATCGCCGGCGCCCAGGACCGAATCGAAGATCCTGGCGTCTACCAGGTTGCCTTCCCAATTCTGGGCCGTGCCTCCACGGTTGCCTATGAATACGTCAGAAGTGCCATTGTAGAGGCTGACGGGGATAGTGTCTGCGGTGGAAGCGACCAATGCCCCATCGACGTAGAGTATGCAAGATCCACCCGAGAACGTGAAGAGGTAGTGGTGCCAAAGGTCGATATCAGAGACCGTCGAATCTGAGGTCTGCTGTCCTTCATAGGTCCCATCGGCAGGATCCCCAAACTGAACCCGGAGAGATTCGGAATCCAGGAACATAGCCCACTCTCGCTCGTCGTCGGTGGTGGTATATTTCGAGAAGAGGATCTCCGTTCCTACGCTGGCATTACCGTTCTTCGCCCAGATCGAAACGGTGAGATTGTCGGTGATATCGTAGTCAGCGTGATCCGTGATCACTATCTCGTCGTCGGTGCCGTCGAAGGTGGCCGCGTACTCGCCGCCGTCGATCCTGATCTCGTTGGTCTTGGCTCCGGTGACGGTGCCATCGTTCCCCCCAGATCCAAGATCGGCCGCGTCGTCGGTGGGCAGATCTGCCTCGTCGAGCTTCCACCATCCCACGGCCGCAGCTGAGGTCGAAGGGTAGGAGTGGGTTAGGGCTGGATTGGTCCCGGCCAGGGCTGCGATATCGCCAGCTGAAATGACCGAATCGAAGATCCGTACATCAGCAATATTACCTTTGAAAAATACAGCGTTTTCAGGACACCCGATTTTCAAGTCAAGGGCATTGTCCAGACTATTACCGATCAGATTGGAATCAGTATCATCAGCCTCATTTACACCGTCGATATACAAGGTAACTTTTCCAGTCGAAGCGTCGTATGTTCCTACTACGTGAATCCAAGAGCCAAGGAGCCCGGAGACATCCGTGTTCGTCCTCGCTCCGTTAACACCATCGCCGATATTCCAATACACCCCATCCGAAGAATGGCGATAATAAAGGCCATATCCAAGAGCAGTTGTGTTGTAGTTTGCTTGCTTGCCCAGAATCGTCGCACCGTGAACGGTTGTACTCTGCGCTTTTATCCAGGCAGATATCGAAATGCTGTTGGTGCTTCCGTCCAGCACATCGCCCATGACAATCTCGTCGTCCACCCCGTCGAAGCTGGCCGCCCATGCCCCGGCGCCGGTGAGGGTGCCACTGGAGGTTGAGAATCCGGTGGTGGTTGAGAAATGGATCTGGCTTCCATTGGTGACATTCAATCCCCCGGTAGCGTCAATATCAAACATTCGAGTAGTGAGATCATACCCGTTAGTCGTGAGGGTGACAGCTGAGATCGTCACCTTATCAACTGCAGACGTGACCGTGCCGGCAAGGGATCTATCGTTGGTGTAGACCCCCAGGAAATCATAATCGGATCCGGTGACGTCAGCGGTGCCGGTGATATACATAAAATATTTGACGCCGGCGAGTCCAGATCCACCGTCTACCGGACTCACGCTCCCTCGAAGGTAAATATAATTTGAGAGAGCTCCATCGGTGAGCGTCCCGGATCCCGTTGTGAGGGTGCCGTAGATCGAAAGGAATTGTCCAGTCGCCGGAGTAACGAGGGTCGTCGTCTTTGTAGCAGCTGCAGCGGTAATGTTGTAGACCGAGAAGCCGGATTGGATCGTTAGGTTCCCGGTCCCGGATAGGTCCACCGTCGAGGTCGAATAGGTGAAGGTCGGAGCTCCAGCCCAGAGGGTAGCAGCTGAGGCCGTGCCGTCGTTGTCGTTGGCCGTCAGATCGTCCAGGTTGGTCCCGGTGGCTTCGTTGGCCTGCCAGTACCCCACCAGGCCGGCTTCGTTGCCTACGAGCTCAGAGAACAGGGATCCCCGGATCTCGCTGATTGTCCGAATATCGTCCCATGCTCGAAAGTCGTCGAGCCGGCCGTCGAAAGTTCGATCATCGCTGGATCGGTTGCCGAGATACCAATCTCCAGCAGAGTCCGAAACGAAGGCTCCAGAGGGTGAATCTGTCTCAGTGAGTAAGACCGATTCTCCGTTAACGTAGATGATCGGGTCATTCGCTACGTCGTCCTTATCGAAGGTCAAAGCAACGTGAGACCATTTTCCTACCGGGACGACCAGGCCAGTTTTCCAAGTTCCCCTGGCCGTTCCCTCATGGCGATAGATGAGCTTGACATACCCGCCCGATTCTTCGGCGGTGTATAGCATATTATTATCGCCGGATTTTACGAAGATCCGGCCCATGCTGCTCTCGCCGTCTGAATCGACGTAGATCCAAGTCTCAACCGAGCCACCCCCCGCGAAGATATTGTCCAGAGAACTCTCAGATCCACAATTCACATATCCGCTGGATCCCTCGAAGTCCAGGGCGCTCTTACCCAGGAGCCCCCCGGTGGCCGTGAAGTCGCCGCTGACGGTGATCGTGGAGGCGTGGGGATCCAGGGTGCCACCATCGGCAAGCTGGAGGTCAACCGCTGAACCGGCGTTATTGGAGCCGGTGTCCAGTTCCCCAGCCCCGATAATGAGGTTGGCCCAGGCCGTCGAGTAACCCCGGTCAAAGGTTTGGGTCCCGGTGGTGTTGACCATGACCGTTTGAAAGGCCGCTTCGGTTAGGTCCAGGTTGGCGGTGCCGGTGAGGATAATATCGGTGGTGCTGGCCCCGGTCCAGCCGGTTCCATCCCAATCAATCCCAGGAGCCACCAGGAGGCTTCCGGTGCTGTCAATGGCTCCGTCAATGTCCAAGAGCCCGGAGAACTCGGCTCTCTGTCCATTGAGATCCAGAGTATCTCCAGCTGCCACCAGGACCGACGTGAAGCTACAATCATCCCCGATCTGGAGGGTTACTGCATTGGCCCCACCGTTTGAGGTATCGAGGGCTACCTGATAATCCATCCCAGCCAGGATCCAAGTGGATCCAGTCATACCGGACCAGTTGAAATCGCCACCAGTCACCGTAAACGGATAGAGAGTATTTGCCGCTGTCAGGGTTATGGTATCGTCGTTGCCGCTATGCCTGAATGTGGTATTTCTGACAATGGCCCCCGGTGTCGTACTGGTCCCGAGGGTCATGGTGAAGGAGCCGTAATTCTCCCGGAGATATCCCCCCCCGCCATCCATTGTTAAGGTTCCTTCAATGGTTACGTCGAAATCAAAGGTTGTAGTGGCGTTAGTGGTGAAATCATAAAAGACCAATTCAACCGCAGAGGGGTTTTCGTTGATCCTGGCTGCACCGTCAGTCGTTACCAATCCATCGTTATGAATGAAGGATCCGAGATTGTCAATATCCCCGTCCAATAAGAGCCCGTTGACGCTGGATCCATTGGGAGCCTGGAGTATGCCGGTGGCTGATATGTTGATATCGGCGAGATCCAGGTCGAAGGCATAGTCAGACCGGCCGAGGGTCCCGTTGAGCGTTGAGGTCCCGACTACCGTTAGGACTACATCGGCGACGATGGGCCGGAGGGTATCGCCCTGAGCTATCGTGAGGGTCCCGTTGACGGTAATTGAAAAGAAATCGAGAGTAGCATTATTCCCGTCCAATTCCAGATCATAAAATCCGTCTGTCTCTCGAATATCGTTGCTATTGAAATCCCCGGTGAACTTCACCAGGCCACCGTTAGGAGTGAAGGTGCCGGTGTTGTTATCCCAGATATACCCTCCCGGGCCGTTACCATCGACCTCAGTGGTGCCAGTGGGAGCGATATAGGTCCCGGTGATCGTCATTGAGTCGAAGGTCCAGTCCGAAGTATCGGTAGCGACTCCGAGGATCCCCGTCGCCGTGGCGTCCCCACCCACCGTTAGGGGCTTTGAATTGCCGGCGCCGTAGGTCTTGAAAGTTCCTGCAGCTACGTCGAGATCATTCGAGACAAATAATCCGGTAGCGTCCTCATTGTTTGAAATGTAAATGATCTTCAATGCAGAGTCAATCGTGAGATCGTAGAATGGATCAGTATCCAGAACCAGGTCGCAAGTGGAGGCGCTGCCAATGGTGGCAAGGCCGTTGTTATGGGTGTAGATACCGGAGATATTTCTAATGCAGTAGGAGGCGTCGTATTTGTCCGAAATTATGAATCCACTGGCGCTCGAATCGTCTGGAGCGTCGAACTCCCCGTCGCTTTCGATCTTGAGGCCGGCGAGGGTGATATCGGAAGAGTTGCCGACGAGCTTCGCGCTCGATGGA
>CAYMSW010000042.1:2979-5291 GCA_964393215.1 Candidatus Woesearchaeota archaeon | reverse complement strand
TTTGTTTATTAATGGTTAAAAAATGCCACATCAATGCGTCAGGTGCGGGGAAGTTCACCCTGATGGTTCTAAAAAATTATTGAGTGGTTGTGATTGTGGTTCTAGATTTTTTTTCTTTATTAGAAAGGAAGCTATACAAAAGGCTGAGAAACTTTCTGCAGGTTTAACTGATGAAGATCGTGAGCAAATGGAGAAGGATGTTCAGGATTTGGTTGGTATAGATAGTAATTTGGAAGACGGCCCAGTATTTTTAGATATAGAGTCTATTAAGATTTTGAAGCCAGGAAGCTATGAGTTGGATTTGATTGATTTGTTCAAGAAAAAGCCATTGGTGTATAAATTAGAAGACGGCAAGTATGTTATTGATTTAGTTTCTACTTTTAAAGCAAGCAAAAAAGATGGATGAAAAGATTAGAAAGGATATTTTATCTGTTATAGATAAGAGTATAGTGGCATTTAGTAAGGGAGATATACCCTCTCTTATGGATCAAAGTGATAGGACTGTTCATAATTCTTCCATTTTTCAAGACAAATATTCGATTACTACTGCTGTTGTTATTTTTTCTCTGTATAAAATTATGGAGAAGAATAATTATACTGAATATTCTGGGTGGGAAAAGTTTGAGAAAACAGTCCTTTTTGAGTTGAAGAAAGCCAAAGTTAATCTTAGAGGGGGAGATATGGATAAGTATCTTGGCTCTTTGAAAAGAATAGTTAAGGAAATGAATAGGCTTGAGAAGAATGTTGGGAGATTTGTTGATCAAGTTATACATAGATCTAAAGTGAAGAAAGCAACTAACATTCATAGGCACGGTATTTCTTCTACGTTGGTTGCCGAATTATTAGATATTCCAACTTGGGATGTCAAATCTTATTTGGGTGCAACTAAGGAATTTGATGCTCCGTTTAATATTACTAAGTCTGTAAAAGATAGGGTGAAGATTGCCGAGGGGTTATTTGATATATGAAATCATTGGTGTTCGATACTGGAAGCGTAATAAGTTTAGCTATGAATAATTTGCTGTGGGTTCTTAAGCCATTGAAGAAGAAGTTCAAAGGTGACTTTTTGTTGCCTACTGGCGTTAAGTATGAGTTGATAGATAGGCCCCTTAATATAAATAGGTTCAAATTGGATGCTGTAGTGATTAGAGACTATTTGATGGAGGGAGTTTTCAAGATGGTTTCTAACAAAGAAATTGAGAAGAAGGCCAAACATCTTTTGGATTTAGCCAATAGTATATATTTTGCTAGAAATAAGGCAATAAAAATAGTACATAAGGCAGAAATGGATGCCCTTTCTTTAGTGTTACATTATGATTCTGGAGCCTTGGTTTTGGATGAAAGAACTTTGAGGTTATTGATAGAGGATCCGGAGAGTTTGGGGAAAGTTTTGTCCAGGAGGTTGAGAACTAAAGTTAGAATTGATAGAGATGCCTTGAATCGGTTTGTGGATGAGACCAAGAAAATCAATATTATTAGGTCTACGGAATTGATCGTTGTTGCCTACGATTTGGGGATATTGGATAAGTATATTTCTGTGGGAAAAAAGGTCCATAATGAGTTCAGAAAGGATATGTTAATGGGGGCTCTATGGGGCCTGAAGTATAAGGGATGTGCTATTTCTGGGAATGAAATAAAGGAAATTCTGAGATATAAGAATTTGAAGTAAAAATTAGTGCCACCGTAAGGTTTATAAGCTTTTCACAACTACGGAATTACAACAATAATCATGTTATTAAGGGAGGGTTAAATAACGATGAAATTATACAAAGTGTTGGCAGTTTTGATGCTGTTATTGACATCTGTTACAGCTGTTACTGCTACTGAATCCGACGAATTTGAAATAACAGGTGTTAGGATTAATGGATATGACATGGATGACAGTCACAACTTTTTCGGCCCAGCCTATGCTGGCGAAGAATTGAGGATTCAAGTGTTCTGGAGAGGTCTTGGCGATAATACGGATGCTGAAGCTAGAATAATTGCAGAGCTAGCGGATGAAGAAGAAGAAACTGATTACTTTACAGTTAGAAGTGATTGGACTGGACGTGAAGTTCTAAATCTCAATCTAGATGATGATATCGATCCTGGTGAGTATACTCTTAATGTATATATGGAAGATGAAGAGGGTAACAGGAACCATTTCGATGAATTGGTTGTCGATGTTGTAGATCAGAGACATTTGATTGATATTTATGATGTTAATTTCCCAATGGGAACAAACCTACAGCCTGGTCAAACATTGTTTGCTAGTGTGGGTGTAGAGAATATAGGTCACAGTGAAGAAGAGGACGTATATGTTCAAATGAACA
>CAYMSW010000042.1:0-2879 GCA_964393215.1 Candidatus Woesearchaeota archaeon | reverse complement strand
GGTGTAGAGAATATAGGTCACAGTGAAGAAGAGGACGTATATGTTCAAATGAACATCCCTGCATTGGGTCTATACACAAGATCTAATAGATTTGATATGGTACCTGAAGAAGTTACCGAAGACTGTGATAGTGATGCTTGTGAAGATGATGAATACAAGATCCATAAGGACTTAGTTTTGGCCCTTCCTACAAACGTTCCTTCTGGAGTCTATGATGTTGTCATTGAAGTTGTCTACAATGATGGAGATGGTAGAGATACCGAAACTTACAGCTTGACTGTTGGTACTGGTACGGCTTTTGGTGGAGAAATTAGTGTCGATACAAATACACAATCTGCCGAGAGAGGAACTGCTGTTGCATTCTGGATAAGCTATCCAAACTCAAATGTAAACTACGATATTGAGGTTCAAGGTGTTGACTTTGGAACTTATAGAGTTGCTGAAGAGTCTGATGGTGCTTATGTATTTGTTTCAGTTGATAACGGTGCAGATGCAGGTCAGCATGACTTTACTGTTGAAGTTAAGTCAGGTAACGAGGTCTTGAAGACATTCGATTTGAACGTTGATGTTTTGGGATCTACAGCTGGTTTTGGTAACGTAAGATCGGGTCTTGAATTAGGTTTTTCAATCTTGTTGGTTATATTGGTTATACTTGGTATAATCGTGGCTGCAAGAAAGTTGAGAGGAGATAAGGAAGAGCCTATAATCGATGAGGACCAAACTTACTACTAAATCTTCTTTTTTTCTTTTCTATCTTATTCTTTTATTTCTATATTTTAAACTGACATAATTCTTTTATATGGGATTTTGTTCTCTTTGAAGTAATAAACGGAGGTTTCCATAATGAGTGGTGATAGATTTTTCATTGTAATGCTGGCGGTTTTGCTTTTTGTCCCTTTTGCTTTAGCAGAGGTTAATTTAATTCAGGGTAGTGGACCAAGTTCAATGTGTCCAGGTTCTACTGGATTATTTAGAGATGTTGTTGAGAATACTGGTGGAGAGCCAGTGCAGGTTAGCGTGTCTTCTTCAGGATCTGCTTCTTATTTTTCTACTACGGTTCCTATTGGCTTTGTTTTAAATCCTGGACAGGTTAGAAATATTTATACTTATGTTACACCTCCTTCATATACTAGTGTTGGTAGTTATGGTTTGGATGTATCTGCTAATTCTGCATCTTTATCACACGACGTTCTAGTTAGAGATTGTTTTGATTATAGTATAACTGCTTTGAATCCAGAGAATCATGTATGCCCTTGTGGAAATCAGAATTTTGCCTTTGAAATAACTAATAGTGGTGACTTCTCAGACACATATGCTTTGACTGTGCAAGGAACTGCTCCTGGTGCTGTTACACTTAGTGATACAGTTTTGAGCGTAAATCCTGGAGAAACTAGAACTTTTACAGTCTTTTTAGAAGCTACTTGTGATTCTTTCGGAGAATATGGGTTTACTGTTACTGCTACTCCTACTAATGGTGCTAGCGTTAAGTCTGCTAGCTCTACTCTTGTTGTAGATCCTTGTTATGATTTTGGGATTAATACTGAGAGAGATTCTGTAAGTATGTGTGAGCATAGCCAGGAAACTGTTGCAATATCTGTTGTGAATGATGGCTCAACTTCAAACGATTTTGAGTTAGAATTAGAAGGTCCTGCTTGGGCCAATTTAGATAAGAATAGCTTGAGTGTTCCCGCAGGTAGTACTGGAAGTGCAAATTTAGTTTTGTCCCCTGATTATGGCGTTCAAGGAAGCTTTGAAGCTAGGTTGACTGTTACACCTGGAATGGGAAATGTTGAAGCACTTAATGTTTTCAACCTTGGCGTAAATAGATGCCATGGTGTAGCTGTAGATATTGAAATGGGCGCTGATTTGCTGTGTAGTTCATTAGGTAATTCTTACACTGTAAATGTTGTAAATACTGGTGAATTTTCAAAGGATTATTTGTTAGAATTGAGTGCTCCTTCATGGGTAACTTTGGATAAGAGATCTATTTCATTGGGTGCTGGTGCGGAAGAGCAAGCTACAATAACTGTTAACCCTGGATTGAACATACCTTCCGATACTTATACTGTTGAAGTTATTGCTAAAGCAAAAGATAGTAGTCAAGTTGCGGGCTCTGATGTTATTGAGATAAGGACAGTGTCTAGAGAAGAATGTTATATGGCTTTAATTGGTGTTGAAGATAAGAATATTCAATTGGATTATGATACAACTGCTACAATTCCTATTGTTGTAGAGAATGTTGGTACTGATGCTGCAACCTATGAATTGAGTGTTGGTGGCACTGCTGTTAACTTTGTTTATTTGAATCCTTCCGTTGTTGAATTAGAGGCTTCTAAGTCAGAGTTGGTTTATTTGCATGTAGCTCCAACTGGAGATGTTCCAGTAGGTAATTATGATGTAACTGTTGCTGCAAGATTACAAGACAGCACAATTCTTGCTTCTGAGAAGATTATTATAAGAGTTAATGAAGGTGAAGAGAGAATTATAATTCCTGAAGGTGAAGAGGGTATTCAAACTGGTGGTGATGCTGTTTCACCATTCCAAAGACTTTTACAGTTTTTTAGAAATCTTTTTGCTCCAAGTCCATCTGATGATGTTCCTGAAGAAGAAACGACTGATGAGGAGACAGAAGAAGAAGAGCAGCAAGAAGAGGAAACTGAAGAAGAAGAACAACAAGAGCCAGAAATTGTTGGTGAGTTATTTGATTTAGAGCAAGAAGTTCCTATTCAAATAGGTGACGAAGAGCATAGTGTTGCTTATAATGAGAGAGCTGATGATTCTATTATTATTGTAATTTCATCTGATCCAGTTTATGTTCCTTTAGATGTTGGTGAATCTAGAGAAGTTGATTTGGATGGAGATGGAGTAAATGATGTTTT
>CAYMSW010000041.1:0-5446 GCA_964393215.1 Candidatus Woesearchaeota archaeon | reverse complement strand
GCGTTTTATTCGTCTTCGCTATAGTTCTGGCACTTCAGCTGTTCAGGACCGAAAAGCGTGCGATTTTGAAAACGATCCCGGCCATAGCGATCTTGCCCCTCTTCACTGCAACTTTATTGACTCAAACCCGCGGTTCTCTCGTTGCGATGGTGGCCGCCATATTGATCCTTTTTGTCAATAACCGAAAGATCATGCTGACCTTGGTGGGCGTTATCATCCTGCTGGTCATGCTGACGCCTATAAAAAACCGAATTACCGCTAAAACGGTTTTCGGTAATGAGAGAATCGGATTGATGCTGGTTGCCATTGAAATCATGAAAGAACATCCCATCACCGGAACCGGATTTGGCCTTGAAACCTATGATAAATTGATTGATCAGGAGGCTTACAACAGGCGACTGCCGGAAAAATACAGGCTTAAAGAGGATTTTGCCGTCATACACAACATGTATTTTAGCGTCGCCATGAGACTGGGTGTCATCGGTTTGGTTCTGTTTTCGGTTATTCTTTTAGTAGCGGTTAAATATTGCTTCGTCCTAATGAAAAAAGGTCAAGACGAATTTGTAAAAAATTGGAGTCTATGTGCACTTTCCGTTATGGGCATGTTTTTGGTGAAAGGGTTCTTTTCCCCGGTTTTCAGCCATTTTGCCGAGGTTGTTTTTTATACTATATTCTCAATAATTACAATAATTTGGAACATTAATAATCAACTAATAGACAAACAAAATTCTTCCCAATTATCCCAAACGTTATGATCTGAGAATGCCTGAAATTTGCTCTTGCGATTCATCGCTTAGATAAGGATGCATCGGCAGACTGAAAATGCGTTTTGCACAATTCTCACTGACCGGAAAATCATTCTCACCATACCCCAAATAGCTAAATGCCGGTTGAATATGAAGGGGTTTGGGATAGTAGACCGCCGTGGGAACCCCGGCCTCTTTAAGCTTTCCTTGAAGATAGGAACGGTGTTTCTCGTCAGACGCCAGAATGGAATAGATTGCCCAGGAACTGGACACGTGGGATGGAATAATGGGCGTTTCCACGTCTTGAATCGGTTCGATCAGCTGTGTGTATTTTTCCGCAACCCGTTTGCGTAGCAGTAACTCTTCAGGAAATATCTCAAACTTTGCCAACAGGATCGCCGCCTGCAGGGTGTCCAACCGCCCATTGATACCGATTCTGACGTTGTCATATCGGTGTGTTCCCTGTCCATGGACCCGAATCGAAATCATCGCCTCCGTCAAATCATCCCGATCCGTAAAACACATCCCCCCGTCGCCGTAGCATCCCAGGGGTTTGGCCGGGAAAAATGAGGTACACCCGACAGCCGCAAGGCTGCAGGATCTTTTCCCGTCCACTGCAGCGCCGAAGGACTGGGCGGCATCTTCAATGACAAACAAATCGTTTTCATTAGCGATCCGATTGATTTGATCATACTCTGCGGGTAGACCGAATAGATCCACACCAATGACACACTTCGGTACGAGTGGCGCATGTGAGTGTTCCGTTGGTTCCGAATTGGGCACCCTCCCCTGTTTTACCGAGGATATGGCATCATCAAGCAAGGCCGGATCCATGTTGAAAGAACGGGCATCAATATCCACGAATACGGGTGTCGCGCCGAGCAAACTGATGGTTTCCGCAGTGGCGATAAAGGTAAACGGTGAGGTAAAAACGGCATCGCCCGGACCAACCCCGTAAGCCATCATGGCCAAAAGCAGGGCATCGGTACCGGAAGCGCATCCAATTGCATGCTTAACGCCCACATATTCGGCCAGTACCTTTTCAAGTTCCTCGTTTTCGGGACCCAAAATATATTGGTTGTGGTCAAGTACGCGTTCGATGTTTCGCTCAATTGCATCCCGAATGCGCGCCTGCTGTGCGTTTAAATCAATAAACTGCATAGAAGATTCTCCATTCTGTAACTTGATATTCGACGACCGCACCCAACGGGTGCTCTCCAATTTTTGCTAAACCGACCCTATTCAATGGTGGCGATTTTCCTGCGGGGTACTGTTCCTTCCGAAAGGTTTAAAGCCGCTTCAACTCCGACCTCGGGGATCGTGATGAGCAGTATGTCATAGTGAATAAAATCCAAGATATCCTCCCGGCTTACCTCTCCCCAAATAAACTTTTGTCCGGCTTTATCATTATCCACAACAGCCAAAAGCTCGATAGAAGTTTCCTGTAAGGAAAGATATGCGATTTCGGTGAGATCCGTCGCGCCATAGAAAACGACTTTTCGGATGCCCATGGCTGAAAAATCCTGGAAAAGTTTCCGGAGTTTCTGGCGGGCTCTCTTATAAAACCCCAAAGAATACTGAATATACTGGTAGGTGAGCCGCGTCTTCTCGGCAGCACCTTTCGGGGTCAAAATATACTTGATGCGATTTCGTGGAATGCTGGTGATCTTGAAATATCCCTTCTGTGTCAGGCGCTTGATAAAGGAGTTCACCAATCCCAGTGAAACGTTCAATGTCCTGGCCATATCTCTCTGGCTGGGAACGTCGTCTTTTTCAATCTCTTCCAAAATCTTTAATGTGCGAATGTCTTGGTTGTCCATGGGAAGCTCTCGAGGTATATGTTGTAGGTCTCTTTGATTGATGCGGATATAGCTCCGCCGGGTGGGTTACAACGATGCCTGGGTTGGAATTGGGTTTGTTGACTGAACATTCGATATATAAACAGGCGTATACGTGTGTTCAGTTTTTAAACGTTCACGAATTGAACATATTTGATAACCGAAGTCAAGCAATATCTAAAAAGCTATAAATATTGGGATTTTTTCAATCGGAGAGATTTGATACGGTTGCTTTCCGCAACCCCAATTGGTGTCATTCGATGGGGCTGGCCGTTTCGGTGGCATCACCGCGCAACAGCCGTCCTATTCTGGACTGCTGATGCGCGGGAGGGGGGCAATTGGCTGCTTTTTATAAGAGAAATTAACCTTCGGAACCATCCAATTGAAGGACAGGGCCTTCTCTTCTGGATGGATAACATGCTTTTTCAGTATGAAAATCAGTGCTACTCTACAGCAATAATCTCCTTGTTCGCTTCGTAGGTTTTCTGCCCAATCCCCTTTACATTCATTATGGCCTCCGGCGTCTCGAAAGGTCCATTGGTATCCCGATACTTTACAATAATTTCCGCATATTTAGGACCGACGCCCGTCAACTTAGTCAACTCTTCCGCCGTCGCCGTGTTGATATTTATTTTCTCCGGGTCTTGGGCCATAACTGGCGTAACGACAAAAAACACAAGCAGCAAAACAGTCAGAAACGAGATAAAGCTTCTTTTGGTCATCATCATATCCTCCTCTCAGCTTTGGTATTGTGGGGGGTCGGGAGGTTTGGAACCGTTGTGGATACGGGTTTGTGGGTCGGATGGTTCGGAAATGATTACGAAAAGTGGGGATTTATGGGATGTCGGGAAGTTTGAGACTAAAACCGGATTTTCGGGACAAATTCATTTCCGACTTGAAGGGGGAAAGTCGGAAGTACGGCGGAAGTGGGGTCAATCGGGGATTCAATTGATATTATACCATTATATATAAGGTGTTTAGAAGCAAATTACTGGAATACAGGAAGTCGTGAAAGTCGGAAGTGGGAAATGGGGAGCTGGCCGGCAAATAAGTCCGGGCGTCGATGCCGGATTGTTACTGATTTTTGTCGTTAAAAGAATCAAGATTCTCTTTTATCTTTTGGGAAGTGTGATGATCGGGTCCAAGGGTTTTTTCGGAAATCTCCAAAGACCTTCTGTAGAGAGGTTCCGCCTCTGCATATTTGCCCTGGGTATCAAAAAGCAAGGCCAGGTTGTAAAGCGTCTTGGCGACTGAAGGATGCTCTGGGCCAAGAACCTTTTTTCTGATTTTCAAGCAACGGATTATTGGTGGTTCTGCCCTGTCATATTGGCCTGCATCCTTTGTAGAAACACTCCATTTCTGAAGGTAATCGGCAAGTAACAGTTGATCATTTTCGGGCACGATATCAGCGGCTTGTTTAAAAAAAGTAGCAGCACCTTTGTAATCTAATTGTGTATGTCTCAGATCGCCGATCTCGGCTTTAGATTCAGCGGCGGAGCGGAGGCGGGAGTTGGCGGTTTCTTTTAAACGTTCGGCGGCTTCGATATCCTTTTGGGAGGCTTGTTCGAGGAACTTTTCAGCTTTATCGAATTCGGCGGCATCCAAGGCTTCTTTTGCCTGGCGTTTGAGATTTACAACTTCAGGATCAGTCGAATCGAAAGTGGACAGTTTTACCTGAAGGTCTTTATACCGTTTGGCTATTTCTCGGAGCGTATGATCCAGATCCTCCAGGGGGACATTTTTTTCTCAAGGATTTTAAGGAAATTTTGAACGGCGATTTGAGTTAGTTTGAGTTCTCCGGAAAGGGTTTTTAGCTCGTCTAACGACATTTCATATTTAGTGACATATATGGAGCCTTTGCCAGTAACATAGGTGTCTCCACCGCTCTCAGTTTTTATGTCTCCGTGAACATTGACACTGCCTTCCTGCCCGGTGGCGACTTGAGGTTTATTAGCAGTCTCCGAGCTATATCCCTTTGGGATCAAACCGAAAAAGCCGACGATCAATGCAGCAAAAATACCTGCAACGGCTGTAATAAGTGCAACTGTTACCTCGGTTTTCATGAAAAAAGTCCTATCCTGGAAATTATTTTCCTTTATCCGGACCTTCAGTGTTTTAGATATTTCCGGCGCTGGAGTTCGTCAATGGTGATTTCCTTTATGAAAAACACCATCACCGGGGCAGAGATGATCAGAAGCGCGGTGATCATGATGTCGTTAAAGGTTTCCATCGCTCATGTCCCTGGTAATACGACACTGAAAAAGCCGATCTCTGTGGCCGGCCTGCTTGCGTTTCATCGGTTTTGTCAAAAGTGTAGGTACGACCCCTCGTTTTTCCGCGAGTTCAAATAAGCCGAACCAATTAGTTGAGGAAAAGAAACATTAAGCATCACTATATGGGATCGGCTTATTTGATATTATTGTGCGGGTCCTGACTGAAAATTATTTTGGTCTCGCATCTTCACTTACAATAACTTTATATAACTGTTTGTCATGATTAACGTTTTCTCCGGTAGATCCACTGTGGTAGTTTAGATTGAAGCTGTTATAATACTGCTTAATAGGGCCGAGCAAAAGATAAAGGTGACCGTTAGCGCCAACATACTGACTTGCTCTTAATGATGGAAAATCATCAGGCAAATTCACTTGAGCATGCCCGTTATAAATTAGATGATCTTTTGTGGGTGCATCAGCATATAAGTAGCCAACCCAGGTAACCCATAGCGGGCGAGCAATTCCATATGAATAACCCCTTAATTCATATCTATACATCTCGCCGCATCTTTGTTTTTCAGGGGTAAGTATATGATACCTAATCTGAGCGATTCCTGAAATAAAAAGTCCTCAATCTGAATGTAACATG
>CAYMSW010000040.1:0-5619 GCA_964393215.1 Candidatus Woesearchaeota archaeon | reverse complement strand
GCTTTTGCCTTATACCTTATGTATTCCGGAAGAGAAGGATTACATCATTCGGTCTTCAGGCTATTTGAAAGTTAAGAAGAATTTTTTGTCCAGGGTCATCAATCTGACAATAGCTTCCGGAAGTGATGTTGTCCAGATCCACATCCATCCTCCTGGAGCAGGTGGCAGGTTTAGTCAGGTTGATAGGAATGACGAGCCGCTTATCATGCGCCACGTTGCAGATCAGGTAAATGGAATTTATCATGCTTCAATGGTTTTCTCGCATGATTTCCAGGAGCTTGACAGCTATTTTTATGACCGCAAAAAGAATCAGGTTATTCCTGTGGAAAAGGTTCTTGTTGTCGGGAAAAACTCTATGCAGGTGCTTATTCCCACCGGCGCTAAAGGTTCAGACAAAAAGATTAGTCCCAGGATGGACAGGACAGCCAAGGTATATGGGGATAATGCTGTGCGAGTTTTAGGCAATCTTGATGTTGGTGTTGTGGGAGCTTCAGCCCTTGGAGGTCCGGTTATTGAAATGCTTTCTCGCGATGGTTTTGGCTCAATTACCGTATGTGACCCGGATATCATTGAAGAAAGCAACCTGAACCGGCTTGTAGGGACAACTCCCGCAGACATCGGCAAGCCCAAGGCTGATTTCTACGGTAAGTATGCGAGAAACATTAATCCAGAGGTAAAGGTAACTTCTTACCAGAAAAGTTTTTATGAAGACGAAGTGCAGAAGGCATTTTCGCAGATGGATATCATTCTTGGCTGTGTTGATTCCGGTGCTCGGTTTAGCATGAACCGTTTGGTGCTTGCAAACCTGATTCCTTATTTTGACATGGGAGCAGGGATTGAACGCAATAATGACAAGGTCGAGTTTAAGGGCGGTCAGGTAATTTCAACTATCCCTGGAAGGTCTGTCTGTCTTGAATGTTCAGGGGTTTTCAAAAATTTGGAATCTGAATTCTGGTCTCCTGGCAAAAGGGAACGGGAACGTAACCAAGGCTATCTCAATGACGATAACGTGATTAATCCTTTGGTGGCTGATCTTGATTCAGTGATTGCAGGTCTTGGATTCCATGAGATGCTTTCATACATCTGGGGATATAATTCCGAGCCTCATTTCAAGCTTCATTGCGACATGGCAAACAACAAGATGATGGCTATGGATAGTTCGTCAAAAGGTTGCATTTATTGCCGGAAAGATGAGCTGCTTGGGATGGGTGATAAAATGAGTTTCTACGTTCCGGCTAAGGATGAGGTGTTGGATATTCCTCTGGCTATTTCAAACAAAACCTTTAATTCGTGAAGGAAGGGCCGTAATGGGCACACAACCGCGAAACCTCAAGCTTCTTTTTATTTCGATCCTGGCATTGTGCCTCGTAATGATCAGCTTTCAATCCGAATCTGGAGCTGTTTGCCAGTGCAAGAAATGCAGGATTTGGCGTGCTAAGCAGGCAAAACGCCTGGGCAGGGTCAAGGTTCAGAATAGTTCAGTCATACTCAAGACTGCCTATTCTCAGCTTGGCAGGCGGTATGTATGGGGTGGTGATAGCCCTCGATCCGGGTTCGATTGTTCCGGGCTTACTTTCTGGGTTTATAGAAGGCATGGCATTAATTTGCCCAGAGTGTCTTATAACCAGCTTCGCACTGGGAGAAGTGTGCGATATTTAAAACCCGGTGATCTCGTCTTTTTTAGGACCTCTGCAAAAAGTATGCATGTGGGTATCTATATTGGGAATTATTCCTTTATCCATAGCTCAAAGAGCTTTGGAAGGGTAATGACAGCTTCTATCAATCGTCCCTATTGGTGCAACCGGTTTATTGGTGCTCGAAGGGTGATGTAAAAATAATCAAATTTATTTACTTAAGTTTTTATCGACTGGCGTCACTATATAATTAAAGACACGGAAATTTAATTTCAACTGAAAGGAGAAACGTTATGGGAAACTGTCTGAAGTGTGGGCTTATTGATGTTTTATGCATATGTCGGTCGAGCATTGGATCTTCATCTTTATCGAACCGGATTTTCGGCAAGAAGGAGGAGAAATCATTTTCGTTTGATTCGGGTTATAAGCCAGATATCAAGCCTCTTGAGGTCTTGCCTTTGGTTGATCGCCCGATTTTAAAGTCGCCGGAGATCAAGTTCTCTCTGTTGGGTCCGGAAAATCCGGGGCAGTGCGGCATTGGTAATCTGGAAATCAAGACCTCTTCTCATGTCGGGCCGAACGGGGATCACGGTGAGCCGTATCCTTCACTAAACCCACCCACTGATCTAATCCGATGTGGTCCGGGGCCGAACATGATCGGGAATCACGTTGTACCTCTTCATTGCGCACCAAACGGTACTCACGGCGATAGGTTGTATTGAATTAATCTGAAATAGAGTTGAAAAAGCCCTGCTGATGTGGGGCTTTTTTATTGGTATCATTGACATGGGCTTGGATTGCAGATATCTATTTTTTATAGATATTCTTATTGGTTGATGCAATACCTAATATCAAGGAGCAATTATATGAATCCAATGTGGTTTGGAGACTCCTATGACATTGTAAAAAGGTTTTTTCTTTGCGTTCTAAAAAATCAAGGGTACAGCGTCTATGTAGATCCCATGTTTACAGGCGATTATTCCAAGATCCAAGATAGCTTTCTTGATTTCATAGGAGCAGATTTGAAACCTGCCACCCCACCTCCAATGCCAAAGACAGCAATCCTTCTTGATCCTGATACCGGAATTGGCTCCAAAAGAACGAAGAAGCACATAACAATCCAAGATTTCATTGAGTTCACGGATTCCTATTCAGTTGTATTTTCTTATGATCAATCATTAGTTTCGCTAATCTAAAACTGACCCCCTAACGGGGAAAACGACAACGCAAAATTGACCCCCTTGAGTGGATCTCTGGTATGTTGGATTGAATATTATCAATTCAGCGGATCGGAGGTAGAAAGGAGAATGCTCAAGGTGGAACAGTACAGTTACATTCGAACGGCACATCGAGTTTACGGCAAAAGGATAAAACAGATCGCCAGGGAAACAGGTCATTCAAAAAACACAATCAAAAAGGTGCTGAGAGGAGAATACAGCGGGTACAAGCCCAGAGATGTCCAGCCGTATCCGGTATTGGGTCCGTATCTCCAGTTAATCAATCAATGGTTGACGGATGATAAGCAGCGACCGAAAAAACAGCGTCATACCGCGGTACGGGTTTATAATCGACTCCGTCAGGAACATAATTTTAAGGGTTCTGAGACAACGGTCAGACGGTATGTTCGTGAGGCCAAGCTGAGATTAGGGGTTGGAGCCCAGCAGGTTTTTATTCCCAGTGATCCCCAGTCCGGTGTTGAGGCCGAAGTGGACTGGGGTCAATGCATAGCGATTTTAGGGGGAGTCGAGACCAAGCTGAAGCTTTTTTGCATGCGGTCAAAATTTTCGGGTAAACATTTTGTCCGCTGTTATCCCTGTGAGCGTCAGCAGGCGCTATTTGACGGACATATTCGAGGGTTTTCGTTTTTTGGCGGCGTATTCCCGATACTGATCTATGACAATTTGACAACTGCGGTGCAAAAGATACTGCGTGGCAAAAAGCGGATCCTTCAAGAATCGTATGAGAAGTTTGTCGGCTATTACAATTTTACACCCCGCTTTTGCAATCGAGGCCAAGGCCATGAGAAAGGTGGCGTAGAGGGCCTGGTGGGCTATTCCCGACGCAACTATATGGTTCCGGTTCCGGAGGCGGAGTCATTAGAAGATTTGAACAAAAGGCTTTTTCAGGCCTGCCTTTCATACGGGGATCATCGGATTGCCGGAAGGGAGCAAACGGTCAAAGAACTGTATGAGGTGGAGAAAGATCATCTTTTACCGCTTCCGGATATTGCATTCAGCAACCTGGAGACCTCCAGAGGGAAAGTAGATAAGTACTCTACAGTGGTGATCGATAAAAACCGGTATTCGGTTCCGACATCACATGCCTATTTGAAGGTCAATGTTGTTTTATATGTCGATCGTGTCGAGATATTCTACGGGAGTAAAAAGATAGCATCGCACCTTCGGCTTTACAGCAACAACAAATGGAGTCTTTTGCCGGAGCATTATCTTGAGCTCATAGCCCAGCGGCCCCAGGCATTTGAATCGGCACGCGTGATTAGACAATGGCGTGCGAACTGGCCTTTTTGCCTGGAACGGATTTTGGATAAATTCTGCCAAAAGCAGGGCCATACAAAAGGCATCAAGGACTTCGTCTCGGTTTTAATGCTTTACAAAGACCATGCTGCCGGCGATATCGAGTCGGCGGTTGAGATGGCGCTATCATCGGGTGCGGGTTCCAGCCAGGCCGTCAAGCATATTTTAATCCATAAAGAGGGCCACGGCGGTCCATCGTTTTCATCCTTGGATAACTGGCAGAGCCTGCCGCCTCCGGATGTGTCTGTTTACGGACAGATTGGAGGTGCCATATGAATGCCGGGATGAAAGCACTCTTACTTGAAAATCTCAAAAAATTAAGGTTGTCCACGATGATCCGCAACCTGGAGAGTTTAACCCGCCAGGCCAAGCAGGAGACGTTGAGTTATGAGGAATTTCTTTTAAACCTGAGCGAGGTTGAAGTCCAGACCCGACAGGAGAATGGCCGTAAAAGACGATTGCGGGAAGCCAAATTCCCTATTTTGAAGCCGATGGAAACCTTCAAGTTTGATGCAGCGCCGGAACTGGATGTTAGACTCATAAAGGAGCTTTCCAATTGTGATTACGTTAAAAAAAGCCGCAATATTATTTTTGTGGGTAAAAGCGGCACCGGCAAAACCCATCTGGCCACCGCTCTGGGTATGGAAGCCTGTAAGCAGGGGGTAAGAACGCGCTTTGTCAACGGATGCGGCCTTGCCAATGAACTCATTGAAGCAAGAGATGAAAAGCTTTTAGGACGAGTGGTCAAACGGTACGCTGGTTACGGACTGCTTATTATTGACGAACTAGGGTATGTTCCTTTCTCCAAAGAAGGCGCCCAGCTGATCTTCCAAATATTGGCTGAACGCCACGAAAGAAAGCCGGTCATGATCACCACCAATATGGGGTTTGGAGATTGGACGCAAATATTTGGTGATCCCAGTATGACGGCAGCGTTACTGGATCGTGTGACGCATAAAGCCCATGTAATCAATTGTAACTGGGAAAGCTACCGGCTAAAGGAAACATTGAAAAGGAGATCCAAGTGAAAAATACGACGATATACAACATGTCCAAAGGCAGACTGGAAACGGTCGATTTTGAGTTTACGTCAGGAAACACCACCTGGTTTGACGACGTTGAGGGTTACCACATTTACAGGATTGCAGATGCATTTGGCGGACTTTTGATCCAGGAAAACGGATATACTTATCCGGTGTTGATTGGTGATGTTTCACGGTCTGATATTGGGGATAATCAACAAAAAGCATTAGAGCTTTTGCAGCAGCAAATTTAAACCAATACGAATTGAGGTCCGGAATGGGAGTAGCCTGCGGTCGCTACGCTCCCTCCAGCTACTCCCATTCCGAAGAAGTGAGCTGCTATTATGGCTGTTGGTAAAATTGCGTTTAAATCATAGGGGGGTCAAAATTGGGTTGTCGCAAGGGGTCATTTTTCGGTTGACGTTTCGA
>CAYMSW010000039.1:0-5735 GCA_964393215.1 Candidatus Woesearchaeota archaeon | reverse complement strand
CAACAATAGTTTGTAAATTTAGTAACAACTTACTATTATCACCAACATATTGTCCCATTTCATCAACAAGAAAGATGACCTGATGTTCTGGTCCTTTCGATTTGCAATAATCTTTTAATTTCTGTCCGAATTTATCAATACTGAATGTGTAACTTTCCCCATCACGTTCAAATAGATTTTCTGCTGCTTCTCGTTTAATATAATTAATATTTACAAAGGCTTCGATGATGTCATCTTGCTCAAACATATATAAATCCCGTTTTTCTTCCCAGGAATTACCATTGATTCTTGTAAATTCATTTTTAAAATCATTATATAGACCTTTCGAAGTAAGGTCATTTTCCATATCGGCAATCCAGAAGGAACCAGCCATGAAACCTTGCTCTTCATTAAATGCCTTCATTAAAATATTAACTACCAGTTCATCTTCCTTTTGCATACTATCGGCTTTAGATTCTATATTGAACAATATTACATCGCGTGTTCCATAGTTTACAACATCTTCGATTCTATTATAAAGAAACGAGTCATCAATTTTCTCCTTGAAAAATCCCAAAGCACTTTTTCCTTTAACCTTTCGATTTTCTAATAGATACCCTAATATCTTTAAAAAATGTGATTTCCCAGATCCAAAGAACCCAGAGATCCATACGCCTACTTTATCAGTTGAGCCCGTTCGCATCTTCTGATATGAATTAAAGAATTTATCAAGATTCTTTAATGTTTCCTTTGTAATGACATACTCATTAAGTTCTGTAAAAACATTTTTTTCATCATGTTGTTCGACTTTGATCACACCGTTCAATTCTCTTTTAATATCTTTTGTGAACAATTCATGGATTTTAATTTCTGATTTTGACATTATCTTTACCTCTTTGATATTTCTGGAATTAATTGAAATGCCCTATAATAATTTGCATCTTTGAATTTATTAAAAAGTCTAATCTCGTTACCGTCATATTTTCCAGGATAAAACAATACCAACGGTACTCCATCTTCAACGGTTTGCAGGTTATTCAATATTGAATGGGATCGGAGTATTGGCCAAATATTTCCTACACCTGTAAGAAATATTAGATTATATTGTTCCTTGTTAATTAGCTTTTGAATTTCTATTTTCATGGTATCAGACTTAAGCGCCATTATTAATTTCTGTAATAATCTGTCTGAACCTTTCTCGCTTTCTAAATTATATATTTTATCTATATTTACTTTATTAAATAATATTTGAAGGCTAATACGATAAAGATCGATTTCACAGATGTTGAGAGAACGAGCTTTAGCGTTCTTTTTTATTTTCTGTACTGTATCACGAACAAATATCTCCATCTCTGGAGGGTAATCAAATATCCAGAACGGAACCTCATTTCCAAGCCCTCTTCCTTTTAGGAAATCTTCTTCCTTAATCTTTTCCTTTAATTTCTCCAATCTTACCTCTAATTTCATTGGTGGTTGAACTTGGGTCATTGATAATCAAACCCCCTCCAAACTTGCAACTGCTGTCTAGATGAGATCAATGGATGGATGGGTAACCACATGAGATAGTCCATTCTATGCCTCCTGATGCCTGAAGCTCACGCTTGTCGATTGAATCTTGAATGATGCTTTATCGTCCGACAAAAGCCAACTAATTTTTAGCAATGCAGGCACCTCGATGCTGAAATACGAAGGATACTATCCTTTTTGGCCTTTGTGGTCAGTGGTCAGAGTTCGCCATTGACACTTTCGAAAGCATCATCTCTTCTTCTTACGCTTACCCTTGTTCTTCGATGGACCCTTCTTCTTATTTTTCGAGGCACCTGCCTTCTTGTTTGACTTTTTCGATGATGGCATTCCAGGTTGGGGAGTGTAGGATTTACATATGGAATTGACTTCGACCGTTCCAATTCTCGTGCATTGATCTCCCATGAAGAAATAGGAACAATTCTTACATTTGTATTTGTGGAGCTCAAGATCATATTCGATCTGTCTCAATTTACTTGGTGCGTGTCCCCTTGACAAATTGTACTTGAAGGTACTCCACGATATCCCTTGAATCCTGCAATACAAGGTTGTCGCTGCTGGTGGATCCCAATCGACATATACCGTAGAAGGAACCATATTACTTTCAATATCAGTAGATTCCTTAACTGTTTCGTTGGCGGTATCCGCAGGTCATTTTCATAAAAATATCCATTGTCTCCCTGTCATAGCCTCCTTCTATTTTGTCTCTTCTTCACAATCCTCTTCATCAAGCTCTTCGAGTGTCTTCTGCTCTGGTCTTTTTCGATGATAGAGGGCTCGCACATCATCGCGTCCTTCCTCTTCATGCCGCAATAGACCGATCTCTCGGGTCCATTTGTCAACATCATCGCTTAACCGTTCGATAAGCTCATTTCGTTGTTCGATGTCCTTGACGTTGAGGGCGCGTTGAGCAAATAGCGAGATCTTGAAGATCACATTCCCCATCGTCGGATTCAGTACGACCTCAAGGTAATCCTTGCCGTCCTGGAAGAAGGCACTGATATCAGCCAGGACGCCATACTTGTTCCATAATCTCTTCAAGAACATGATCTTTTTCGAAATACTCATTTCCCGGTTGAGGCTATCAGTAAGATACAGTTCTTCTTTCAGAAACTCATACGCTTCTACATGCATCATCACGCTCTTTGCTCCGGTCTTTTGAAATCGCATTTTTCACACCAACTCTAATTTTGTCATATCTATAGAGTATCTATAGATTCTTTTCTGGAGGCTCAACATAGGAACCACCGCCGCTCTTCAATCCTGATTTTCTGCTCACTCCGAAGGAGCTTGAGAAAACCATAGGCCTTCTTCTCCTCGATACCACGCTCCTGTAGGTCTTTGATCAGTTCATACTCATCAGCACCGGTGCCTCCGTTGGCAAGGTCGATATTCCGAATGGCTTGAAGGATTTCATCCACCATAGGCACCTTCCGGTCAAAATGATCCAGATCGGGCTGCATATCCAGCGCAGCCAGCGATTCCATAGCTATCGCAAGAATATCCCGGGCGAGTTCGATATCACCTTCAGAAACCACGTTAGCAAAGCGACATCGAGCAGCTGCAAGAGCCAACCGAACTATGGTCCACATTTGCCGTGCAGTCATCAGATGCCCGTAAGCACTACTATTCCGTGCAAGAACATAGATGTCCTGGACCTTCTCAATGAGGGTCTCGGGGAAGACGGGAAAGATCTCATGGCAATGAATGATGAACTTTAGCAGCTGCTCCTCGGTGAGTAGAGCTTCATCTTCATCTCCTTCGACTTGGTCAACAATCTTTCCCATCAGACCCTTGAGCATGGCATCAGCTATCTTCCGGTCACGCTCTTCTTGTCGAATATCCCGGATGCCGAAGATCAGGTCCATACGCGAGAGGAATGCATGATCTAGCGTGATCTGATCGATTATTGACGTCTCCTTGAGGCGTTGACCATGTGGAGGATTGCCTCCACCAAGAAAAGATGTCTCGCAGACAAGCTCCAAGTGCAGACCCCCCTTCGTAAGCAGGATCGTACCACGCTCAAGACCAGACTTGGCCTTGTTGAGATCCTCGTTGGTAAGCTCTCCGACCTCATCGAGCGCGGCAAGTCCACCATTGCCAAGGACCAGCAAACCCGGTTGGGCATAGTAGCGTCCTGTGGTCTTATCCTTCAATGCTGCAGCTGAAAGTCCGACACCCGAGGCACCCTCTCCCGAGCTGTAAACTGACTTGACATTGATCCTGACACCACCTTCTATCAGGTCTGATTTGGCAGTGCTCGTATCCCCCATCATCAGAATATGTATCAGGGCCCGGAACCGACCACCACCGGCTCGTTCAATCTTCACTGCCCCCACAGCCTGTAACACGATTGCCATCTTTGGCCATAGATTTCCTAGTATCCCTGGGACAAAGGAACGAGCCAGGTAGGTGTGAATATCCGGTCGTTTAGCCAGTTGCTCGTTGTAAGCCCGGTCCTCGTCAGTAAGTTCCAGAGTCTCCTCGGCATCATTATGTTCGATGCCGAAGACCTCCAAGTAATGGTAGACCTTGGAGGGGCCTCCACCTTTCGGTCGAGGTAGGACCTCGAAGCGATAGACTGCATGGATGGTCACTCCACGAACGTTGGAGACACCAGCCATGCCATGGGTCAGCACTGCTGGTGTTGGGTCCACAACCCCGACATTCAGATGTTCTCGATGGGTCTGGACCGAGATCCATTGAACAGTATAGTGGGTTGAATGAGCCCGAAGAAGCTCAAAAGATCGTGCATTCCTACAGTTATCCATTTGACATTTGCGAGGCTCCCGATCTTGATCGAACAACCCTACTCGGAGTGTACTTGTATGCCCGCAATCATCCCATTGGCATCGAAAGAATTTCTTGTCGTAATGGGGAACAGATGGTTCTATTCGGATGACGTCCACCTTGAACGACACTAGATAACCAATATGGTGGTCACGTAGTTCCTCAAGGGTAAGAGTGTCCTCGGGATCTTTACCAATAAAATTGGGCCAAACTTTAGAACCTGGAAGGACCCCTGTGTATTGAAGCTCCTTTTGGAGAAGGATGGTCAAGGCCACCCGGCAGTCAAGAGCATTGAGTTCGAACGCGCTAGCTAATACCGGGTTGAAATCATCCATATCTTCAATATCAACATCAACTAGTGCTATCGGCTCTGTTCCAAGCTTGCTTTGGAAGAGCTGGCCATAGTTGTATTTTGCAGGCATTCCTTTGCCCTGACCAGGATGGACCTCTCGAAGGAAGTCACGCCAGATCTCCATGAGGTCCTCGATTGTGAAACGCCGTGGGTCAATGGAAGTCAAATGCCAACCTCCAGCATGAGAAGTGCGTGGAGGGTTACGGGAATAACAAATGCTGAATCAATCGTGTAGAAGGGGGATGAGATGCCAGCCCGTAACCCTCCGTTAATCGTTAACATGTCGTTCTCCCTTCCTCTTCACAGAATCTACAGTTGGTCGCACCACCACAAAGACCGGAAATATGCGACTTTAGAAGCTCAGATTCCTTACGATCTCCAGCGCAATCAAGACACTGATTCAGACCTCTAGGGTTCTGGGAGCCACAATTACAGAACCACGTTTTCACAAGCGTATTATCTCCATGAGCCGTTTTCTTTTCATCACGAAGTTGAAGCAAGAAGGGGATATTGTCCAGCTGAGGAGTATGGCCTCCCACCCTTCGAACATTCCAGAAATTCATCCTATCACAACCAAAGGTAATACCTCAATACAATCACACATCCATTTTGAGAGACCACACACCGTACAAGGGATGTAACATCGATCAAGGCCTCCCACCATGATGCAATCAAAGGAATAGCAAACCTTACACCGATGGCATTCACAATCACAGCTAACCTCACTAGCATACAATCCCAAAGGACCTTCACAGGCCGTCCCCTTTCTAGAAGGGCATCGAAGGCAACCCATCAGTTTCCACCCCAGCATCCTTTGAGATTAACCTTGATGATTCCATCTCTCAACGACAACAGTGACAACCTCCATTGATGCCGTGAGGACCTGGAATATCACATTGTTTCAAAAATGCCACAAGAGCCATCCACCCTTTCCCTCTCCAGACCAGACGCCCATGTGATGATTTAATTTCAAAAAATCCGCCCTTGCGATGGCGGAGGGTAAGTTTAAATTGACTTCGAAGCTGATTTTTAAAGTGAAGGAACCGACGGCGTTTTTGATTCTGGGTTGTCAATTCGATTCCTCCTTAAT
>CAYMSW010000038.1:0-6163 GCA_964393215.1 Candidatus Woesearchaeota archaeon | reverse complement strand
AGGTTTTTGTTGGAGCTATTAGGGAGAGAGCTAATTCTGTGATATTAGTACATAACCATCCTTCTGGAGATTGTGAGCCTAGTCCTGAAGATGAAGAAATAACTGAGAAACTGATAGAAGCAGGAGAATTATTGGGCGTTAAGTTATTGGATCACGTAATAGTTGGGAAAAATAAATATTTTAGTTTTAAAGATGAAAATTTATGCATTGGTTAAATAATTCCTAAATTCGCCGTAGTCAACCTAAATGCCTCAAAATTTATGAATTTATCTATCCCATTATTTAGGTAATCTGAAACTTTTTCAGTATTATTTGAAATAAAATAATTAATAAATTTATTTTTTAATTTTTTTGAAACTACATCTCTATAAATTTTATTCATGTCTTTCCCTTTATTTGCTAAAAGATCTGATTTTATTTCGTCATCTTCTATAACTTTATTCATATAATCTTCAATTATTCCCTTTTCATTATCATCTTGAGTTAGCTCAAATTTAGAATTGATTGATTCAACGACTTCTTTGACTGTAGTATATCTAATATCCTTTTTCCCACCATATTTGGAGGTTCTTTCTTTTGTTTCTTCAGTTTTAGTTTTTTCTAATTTTATTTTATGTCTTCTTAAAAATACTTTATTTAATTCCTCATCAAGTTTTCCGCTTTTACCAAGTGGATTTAAATAATTGTAGATATAATAAGAGAATAATGCAAAATTATTCAATTCAATATCCTTTATTATTAAAAGATTATTAAGATATTTGAAAGTGTTATTAAATTTGTTTAACAAGCTTCTAAATGTCCTTCTTTCTTCTATAGAATATTTTTTATTAACTTTATTTTTAATTTCGGATGCTATATGCTCTAAGTGTCTAGGGTGTTTATTTTCTTCCGTGTATTTCTTAAATTTTTCAACATCCTTTTTAGTGAAAATATTGCATTTCAATATCTCCTGATAAATTCTTGGGAGTTCTTTTACATCTAAACCAGAATAATCATTCACTTCTTTTTTGAATCTTTTAAATGCTTTAATAATTTCATTATAAGAGTTTGTAAAATCAACAGCCAAGGTATTGTGTTTATTTGGAAAAATTCTATTTAATCTACTGATTGTCTGAACAGCGTTTATTCCAGAGATGGATTTATCTAAAAACATAGTGTGTAAAAGTGGTTGATTAAATCCATACTGAAATTTATTGGCTACAATTAAAAATCTATATTCTGGGTTTTTAAACTCTTCTTCTATTTTATCTTTAATATTATTCATATTAACTTCTGTATATGGTTGATTTTTTCTTCTTTTGAGAGGAATACTACCAGTAAATGCGACTAAGGATTTATAGTTTAATCCTTTTTGTTTTAAAATTTCGTCAAGTATTAATTTATATTTAACGGCCGCTTTCCTACTACTTGTCACAATCATTGCTTTTGCAGAATTATTTTTTATTGCGTATTTGGTATGATTATCAAAGATTTTTAAAATAATATCCAGTTTATTTTTTATAAGTCCTTCATCTTCGTAAGCCTTATTTTTTAGTTTTTTAGCAACAATTAATGGCGGAAATTCTTCCTCACTTTTTAATTTGTGAGAAAGCTGATATAGGGTGTTATAAGTGATTATATTTTCTGAAACATTCAAAATATAATCTTCTTGTTCTGCTTGGTCCATACTATAAACATCAAAAGGTTGACCAAACATATTTATTGTCTTGCCACTAGGTGTTGCAGTTAAAGCTACAAATACACAATTTGGAAAGGTTCTTTTTCCAATCCCAGATATTAATTCTTCTTGAATATTTGCTTCCTCTGGCTCAAAATAACCAACCATATTTTTATGTAATTTCCCTGATTGAGAACGATGTGCCTCATCAATTATAAAACAGATTTTTTTATCTTTTTGTCTTTCTAATATTTCATTTAATTTTTTAACAGAAAATTTTTGAATTGTGGTGATGATAACTTTTGTATTTTTGTTTAGTGCTTTAGCAAGATCTGGTGTTTTTTCAACATATTCAATCAAATTTTGTTGAGTTTCTGACGCACTAATAGTTCCTTTTAATTGGCTATCTAAATTTACTCTATCTGTTAGGATAATTATTGAATCAAATATTGGTTTGTTTTCAATATGCATATATCTCAAAAATTTCTGTAAAACCGATATAGTATAACTTTTTCCAGAACCAGCAGAATGTTGTATAAGATATCTTAAATTTAATTTTTTGTCTTTTTTGAATTTCTTTGCAATATCTCTGTTTAAATTAATTACTGTTCTTCTTTGATGGTATCTTGGAAAGAAAAAGGTTCTAATTTTTTTACCATTTGGCAATTTTTCATAGAAACAATAAAGGTAATGTTCAATAATCTCAATTAATGATTTTGGAAGTAGAATTTCATTATATAAGTATTCTACTGCATATTCCTCTTTTACTGTGGGATTCTCTACATCCTTATTGAACCAAACAAAATCTTCTGAAGAATTTCTTTTAAAATGGGTTGTTACTTTTGCCTTTTCAGTATCTGAAGCAATATGAAGAATTGGTGTTTTAAATATTTGTAGGTTTTTATCTCTTTGAATATATTGATAAACAGCGTCATCAACAACTTGACCGTTCCATTGGCTTTTTAATTCTATTGTTATTAATGCAATTCCATTCAAGAATAAAACAATATCAATTGAATCAATTGCTTCTAGCTTGAAAGTATATTGTCTTACATAACTAAATATATTTGATTCATACCTTCTTCTTTCTTCTTTACTTAGAGTTGTTTCAGGTTCAAAATAGATTAATTTTAATCTATTATTATAAACATTAATCCCTTCTTTTAAAACTTCAAATAATTTTTTATCTTTTAGTTCTTTATTGATTTCTTTTTTAATTTTTTCAAGCCAATCATTGCCAACATCATTTTTTACTTGATTTAATTCTTCTGGCTGTGTTTTTTCTAAAAATTCAACTAATAAATCTTCATCAATATGGTAATTTAAATCAATACTTTGATTTAATCTCTTTCTATATCCATTTTTTCCTAGTTTATCACAAAAATGTGATTCAAACTTTTCTTCAGTTGGTCTTGTCATTTTAAGTACTTACCTTAATTTTGCCAGTAACAGCATTATTTATTAGTATTTTTTTAAATTCTTCTAATTTAGAGATTTCTTTATATTTGAAAGTTATCAATTCTTTGCAACGAGAATTGTGTTTTTCTAAATAATCAATAATTTCTTCCTGTTCTTTAAGTGATGGGAATACTCCGACTAATTCTTTTATTAATCTCGTATTTAATACACCCATCGTACCACCTCTACTCACCTTTTCTAGTTGTGAATTTATATATTTGGATTGCAAAATTAGCTTTGCAAATTTAGGCAAAATCAAATTTTTATTAAAAGAGATTTTTAATAGTCGTGGGTTAATTATCCCTTGTTCAAATTTATTTGGTACTATGCTTATTTTCCCATAGGTTCCGACTAAGCTAATCAAAATGTCTCCAGATTTTATTGAAAAACCTTTCATTTCTTCAAATTTTTTAGAACTTATATAATAATTTCCAATTGTAAGATCATCAACAATAACCTGTTCTTGACCATAGATTTTATATCCTGATTTTACATAAATTTCTTTTTTTAATGAAGAACCAAATGGACCTGATTTAATAGCATCATTATTAAATTCTACATATTTCTTCAATTTACTAATCTTCCATTCTTTTGCTTTTTTTGGAATAAATTTAAAAGAAGTATTTTCTAAATTTAAATTGATTCCTTCCATAGCCAATTTATCTAAGATAATTTTTTGATATTCTTTCAACAATTCAACTTGTTTCTTCTTATTTTCAATAATCTTATCAATCTTTTTAGTTTTATCATCAAGAAAATCAGCAATAATTATTTGTTCTTCTTTTGGGGGCAATGGTTGTATTAAATAATTTGTTGCCCTACTAGCATGCATTATTGTTGTTCCTTTTGAAAAAAAATGAATACATTCTTGTACAAAATCGCAATTTAATGAATGCCACAAATAATTGTAATCCAAAAAATCACTATCCAACTTAATTTTTCTTAAACCAGTAGAAAATATTCCTTCAAAGCCCCTAGCCACTATCCCAGGAGAACCATCGAGACAAAGTAAAATATCTTCTTCGGCACAAATAGCTTCAGTTTCTATATCAACAAAAACTTTATCTTTATTTGAACTACCTACATCATTAACACGAATAAATCTCTTACCTTTGCCTTCTATTCCGTAATTTTTACTTCCCGGTTCAATTCCCCTATCAAATTCAACTAAATATTTTAATCTTTTTTTTGGGAATTTTTCAGTTTCAATCCATTTATTCTCCATATTTTTATATTGTTTAGTATTATTCATTTCATCAACCCTAAATCTTTCAATAATGCTTTATTCTCAACTTCTAATTCATTAAACTCTTTAATTACTTCTTCTTGCTTTCTTAAGGGTTTATACTTATAGAAATATTGTGTGAAATTAACTTCATAACCAACAGTTTGTTTTTTTATCTTAAATGGTTTTTCAACTTCTTTTTTCAAATATTCGTCAATATTCTCTTTTAGTGGAATATATTCTGCATCATTAATCTTAACTGCTTGCGTCACTTCTTGCATTTTTCCTTTAACTTTTTTCATTACTGTTTCTTTCTTCGGATCTCCTTTTCCATCAACATCAGTTAATTCTAAGAATAGTTTAGTATATCCAAAATCATTATTGTCGAAAATTTTGCAATGTTCACTTTCTTTAAATGCTTGATAAATATCAGAAATTTTTTGAATTTGTTCTTTAGGAATATATTTTGTTTTTTTACCCAAGCTCTTACGCATTTTTTTATAAAATTCTATTGCATTAATTAATTGAACTTTTCCCTTTCTTCCTTCCTCCTTTTTATTTCTAACAACCCATATGTAGGTAGCAATATTAGTGTTATAAAATAAATCTCTAGGTAAGGCAATAATTGATTCTACAAGGTCGTTTTCAATTAAATGTTTTCTTATTTCGCTCTCTCCAGAACCTGCATCACCAGTAAACAATGGAGATCCATTAAATACGATAGCAATAGAACTGTCTCCTTCTTGAGGCGTTTTCATCTTTGAAATCATATGTAATAAAAATAGAAAAGCGCCATCAGAAACTCTTGGAAGCATATTTTTATTAAATCTTCCAGAAGTATCATCTAATATTTTTTGCTTATCTTTCTTCCAATCAACTCCAAATGGAGGATTAGAAAGCATATAATCAAAAGTCTCATCAGCAAATTTATCATCAGTTAAAGTGTTACCCAACCTTATTTTTCCCGCATCTTCTCCTTTCAAGAGCATATCTGATGCTCCAACCGCCCAAGTTTCAGGTTGCTTTTCTTGCCCATAAACAAGAATATTGGCTCTAGGATTAATTTCTTTGAGAATATGTTCTTTTCCTATTACTAACATCCCGTCAGTTCCACAAGCAGGATCATAAATTGTTTTTACTTCTCCATCAGAGATTTTATCATTATCAATTAAAATATTGACCATTAGTTCAATTATTTCTCTTGGGGTAAAATGTTCTCCTGCTTCTTCCCCAGATTGTTCTGAAAATCTTCGGATTAATTCCTCAAAAATATAGCCCATCTTATGATTATCAAGTACTTTTGGTGAAAGATCAAGTTCAGAATATTGCTTAATTAAAGGATATAATAATTTATCTCCCTCAAGTTTATTTAATTCTTTTAAGAGGCCAAACTTTTCAAGAATATCTTTTATATTATCTGTATATCCATTGATATAAGATTTGAAATTATCTTTTATTGCGGTGTCTTTCTCTGAAGCCAAAATCTTAAATGTAAATTTGGATTTATTATCAAAATTTAATTTAGATAGAACTTTTGTAGAAATAATATTTTTTCTTTGTTCTTTTTCTAGTTTATCTAGACCTTTTCCAAATTCTTCTTCAATATTCTGACGTTCATCTTCTAAAACACTTTCGATTCTTCTTAAAACTACAAAGGGAAGAATTATATCTTGGAATTGATGTTGTTTATATACTCCTCTAAGAGTTTCTTTAGATTCCCAAATGAATGCTAATTCTGCTGAGTTGTTTACCTGTTCTGCCATTTTGCTATCAATCCCAATTTTCCTTTACATATTTAGTTATTTCTTCAGCATCAGTTAAAG
>CAYMSW010000037.1:0-6285 GCA_964393215.1 Candidatus Woesearchaeota archaeon | reverse complement strand
TTATTAATCTCAGCAAGAATTGCTTGCATATCTACGCCTAACGGACCAAATGCCTGACCCATTGCAGGTCCCGCACTAGCTTTTCCACCGTCAACAATGACATCAACTGTTTCCTTGCTCATCTTCGTCTTCCTCTCTCCTGATCACCTTCAATGAATCTAACTTAACTGTAATTGGAATCGAAACTGCAGCTTCCAAAAGCTCCACAACGACTTCCTCCTTGAGTTTGTCAATTCTTATAACCTTTGCCTTTTCTCTCTTGAAAGGCCCACTAATGATTTCAACAATATCATTATCCTTAATATTCATCTGAGTCTTTGTTTGCTCCAACATTGGTTCAACTTCAGAGTATTGCAATGGTTTCTTCAACAATTCTTTTGCATAAGGAACACCTTGAAATGATTCTTCAGCATCCTGTCTAGATCTAGCCTCGATAAAGATATATCCTCTCAAGCCATGTGGCCTGAACAAGCTATAAACTTCAAGACCTTTCTTCTCAATATTAGAAGATACAAAATCAAGAACCTGATCTTCTCTGTTTGCTGTAGTTCTCAATGCAAATATTTCAGTTTCCATTTTAACCTAATAGTCTCCAAACAACATGAATCAAAAAACCAATAGCTCCAATGACTGCTATTCCAATAGCTGTAACTTTGACTATCATTCTAAACTCATCTTTACTAGGCTTCTTTGTAACTCTAAAAACCCTTCTAGACTGAGTTATGAAACTCTTAATCTTCGTTGCTACAGTGCGTTTTGTTTTTTGCTCTTCCATTTTCTCAGTGTAAATTCAAAGAAAATTTAATGATATGAGAGAAAAATATCAATTTATAAGGGTTTCTATGAGAATTATTCTCCAATTTACTAAGGTCCAAAATGTACCTTCTCAGGGACATGCATTGCCATCTTTCTATTCAAACCAGCTTTAGTAGCATCTAATGTCCTCATTTGGTTATCTATGGCTCGATAATTATGATCCTCAACTACCAATTCTAATAGTTTTCTATCAAAACCTTCTAAACCTTCTTCATCAAGAGCAAACGTTGTTATAGGAAATCCCTCGTCCATCCTCCTTCTAACAGCAAGAAAAACCTTTGATAAATTATCACCTTCTTGAGGTCTTGAATAACTATCTTCAATAGGACCGGTCTCAACATGATATCTTACATTATAACTAGATCTAGTTCTCCAAAATTCCATACGTACATCAGAATTTGTAACACTCATTTTCTAAACAAAATCAATTCCCAACTCTTCCTCAATCTCTTTCTTCTTCTTGTCGTCCCTCTTTCTTTCACTAGGACCAATTATTTGAGGACTAGTAACACCAGTTATAATCAGCATCACTCTTAGGGTTTTATCCAAATCTTCAGAAATCTGTGCTCCCCATATGATTCTAGCATCTTCAGCAAGTTTAGCACCAATTTCATCGACAACTTCCTTAGCTTCTGCCAATGTTAAATCAGCACCACCAATGACGTTAATCAATGCTCCGCTAGCTCCAGACACATCAACATCAAGTAGAGGATTATTAACAGCTTTATCTACGGCCTCAGAAGACCTTCTTTCAGTATCAGATTCACCGATACCAATCATAGCAACACCGCCTTTTCCCATTATAGTTCTGATATCAGCGAAGTCTAAGTTAACTAATCCAGCCTTCGTAACCAATTCGGCAATCCCCTTTACAGCATTTGTCAAAATCTCATCAGCAACCTTAAATGCAGTATGCAATGGCAAATCAGGAGCCAATTCTAACAATTTTTCATTAGGAATCACGATCAAAGTATCAACAATGGATTCTAATTTCTCCAATCCATAGATAGCGTTCTGATATCTTCTGTTTCCTTCCATTTGGAATGGCAAGGTGACAATGGCGACAGTTAATGCACCCATCTTTTTGGCTAAATCAGCCACAATAGGAACGCTACCTGTGCCAGTACCTCCACCCAAACCGCAAGTAATAAACACCATATCTGAGCCCTTTATCGTATCTCTGAGCTCATGCTCACTTTCTCTGGCAGCCTCTTCACCAACTTGAGGGATACTTCCAGCACCCAAACCACCAGTTATCTCTTTTCCAATTAAAACTTTCATAGAAGCATTACAATAAAGTAAATCTTGAGCATCTGTATTAATAGCAATAGTTTCAGCACCAGTTATTCCAACCTCGCTTATTCGGTTAATCGTATTATTCCCAGCACCGCCAGCACCAATAACTTTGATTCTGGCTCTTTGCTTTGCGAGAATTTCCTCTAGCTCTTCATCAATATTACTCAACTTTCTTGGACTAGGCTCGGAGGCAGATTCCTCCTGCAAATTAACATTTCTGATGATAGAATCCATTTATAGCACCTTTATCGGTTTGCCAGAAGAAATGTCCAGTAACTTTTAAATTTATTTATTCTCGAGTGGTTATTTCTTTTTTTCCTCGGAGATATTGAGCTTTTTAAGGCCTGTAACCATCTTTTTTACCCTTTCAGCAAAAATCTTTTGGACTTCATCAGGAATATCTATCTTTGTTTTAATATCCACATCTCCTGCCTTGTAATCTACAGAAAACGCATCTTTCTTCAGTCCAAAATCAACTTCAAAAATAGACTCTATCTGCTCTTTTTTATCATCAACCTTTCTCAAAGCCTTAATATCATAAACTAAATCCCTTCCAGCCAAAGGATGATTAAAATCAACAACAACTCTTCCGCCAGTTACGCTTCTGACAACACCCATCATTCCATCTGCGTTAATTCTCAAACCAGGAAATGGATTCATATCTTGTTTCTTAAACAATGACATGGAAACGGTCTTGACTAACTTGCCATCTTTCTTTCCAAATGCATCCTCAACTCCAATTTCAAAAGTATAATCCTTACCAATCTCCTTTCCCCTTAGTTGTTCATCTAAACCTTTCAAAATCTGATTATTACCTATACAAATAATTCTTGGACCATAATTAACATTTGGAGAATTTATTCCAGCTTCCTTAGCAACTTTTTCTGTAGTAGTATCAAAAACTTTGTCATTGCTCTTAATTCTACCAGTGTATTCTATTTCAATAAAGTCGCCTTCTTTGATTTCTACCATGAAAGCCGAGAAACAAATCTACTTTTAAATGTTGCTAAAACTTTCGAAAAACTTAAAAACAAACTAAAGTCTTAAATTACCAATGGAAAAAAAGGTAGTACAGGTGTCTAGTTTAAAGATTGGGGGTTTTGTTATCTTTGACAACAAAGCATGCAAGATAACAGATATGCAAATTTCAAAAACAGGCAAGCACGGACATGCAAAAGCAAGAATATCTGCGGTTGGAATCATCGACGGTTCAAAAACAGTTAAGGTTTACCCTGGTCACGATAAAGTTGAAGTTCCAATAATTGAAAAAGAAGGTGCACAGATACTTTCAATTCAAGGAGATTCAGCAAACGTAATGGACACAAAAACATACGAAACGTTTGATCTAAAAATCCCAAAAGAATTAAAAGGAACAGTAAAAGAAGGTGATCAAGTAACATACTGGGTGATAATGGGCCAAAAAGTGATGATGAAGGGAAGATAAAATGGCAAAATTCGAAGAAGCACAAAATAGGTTATTCAATAATGTATTTGTATGCAAGAGATGCAAAACAAAACAGAGAGCTAACATTCTAAAAATACTTCAAGGAAAGGTTTTATGTAGAAAATGTGGAGGAAAGGCTCTGAGACCTAAGAGAAAAGCTAAATGAACATTTATAATTTTTTCATTCTTAATGTAGATTTTACATTATTAATTCTACTTGGTTTAGTTCTAACATTATTCTTAGTAATTAAAAGAAAAAAAGTTGAGTTGCATAAATTATTGTTCCCTGTTCTATATTTAATCATGTACAAAACAAAATGGGGAATAAAATCCATGGACAAGCTTGCCAAAAAGATATCTAAACGAATGGCAAATGTCTTATCTTACACGTCGATCACAATAGGTTTCGCCGGTATGGCATTAATCGTAGTTACATTCCTACAATCTGTTTACAGATACTTCTTCATAGAAAGAGATATGGTCGTAGCACCATTACTACCTGGAGCAACAATACCCGGTTTACCAAAATTAAGTTTTGTTCATTGGATAATTGCAATTTTTATCCTTGCAACAGTACATGAATTTTCACATGGCTTGTTCGCAAGAATGCATGGAATAAAAGTTAAATCTTCTGGATTCGCATTCTTTGGAATTTTACTTCCAATTATACCTGCTGCATTTGTAGAACCAGACGAGAAACAGATGCAAAAAACATCAAAGAAAAAACAATTAGCAGTTTTATCTGCCGGAACATTCGCAAACTTCATAACGGCATTCGTATTTTTCATAATTTTAATGTTCTTAGTTGCACCTATGGCAGGAGTTGCATTAGCAGGACAAACAGGAGTAGTAATTGGAGCAGTAGATTCTGGAGGTCCATCTGAAATTGCAGGAGTTAATACTGAAGAACAAATACTAAGTTTGAACGGAGTAGAAGTAGATACTATTGAAGATTTCTTCCTAGTCCTAAACGAAACTGTACCGTTTGAAAAAATAGATATTAAAACAGATAAAGGAGAGTATGCAGTAACCCTTGGTGAACATCCCCAGGGAGAAGAAAGAGGTTATATAGGATTACAACTAACGCCTGTTCTAAGCACATCTGCAAAAGTAATAGTTTGGGTCAACATACTAGTTTATTGGTTATTCCTAACAAACTTAATGGTAGGTTTGATTAACTTGCTTCCGATCGGAATCGTCGACGGTGGAAGAATGTTTTACTTAGCATTACTAACTTTCATAAAGAATGAAAAGACAGCAAAAACAATATTCATGGGCGTAAGTATAATTTTGTTACTGATGTTGTTAATGTTCTTAATTCCAGCACTTTTCAGTTATTTCACAGCCCCATTTACTAGTTAACGATGTTAGTTGATGTACATTGCCACTTAGATTTTGAAGACTTTGAAAAAGATTTACCAGAAGTAATTAAGAGAGCAAAGAAAGAAGGTTTCAAAACAATTATTTCTAACGGAACAAACTTAGAAAGAAACAAAAAAGTTTTAGAGATATCAAGAAAATATCCAATAGTAAAGCCAGCATTCGGACTCTATCCAGTTGAAGCAGAAACTATCTCCACAAAAGATTTGAAAGAAGTTCTAAAGTTCATAGAAAATAATGGACCAGTAGCAATCGGAGAAGTTGGACTAGATCTACATCACGGAAAGAAAATAGAAAAACAAAAACAAGTTCTAAAACAAATGATAGCACTCTCAAAAAAACTAAACATACCGATAATAGTTCACTCAAGAAAAGCAGAAGAAGAAACTGTAAAATTCTTAGAAGAAAATAATGCAAGGAAAGTAATCATGCATTGCTTTGGTGGAAATAAAGAGTTAACCGAAAGAGCAGCTAATAACGGTTGGATGTTTTCAATACCAACTTCAATAGTTAGAAACAAATCATTCAAGAAGTTAGCAAAAAGAGTTCCTTTATCACAACTTCTAACTGAAACTGACGCACCGTTCTTATCACCATACGAAGGAAAGAGAAACGAGCCAGCGTTCATAAAAGAAACAATAAGAAAACTATCAGAAACATTATCAGAAACTCAAGAAAAAGTAGAAAAAACAATTTATGAAAACTACAAAGAAATGTTTAAACAATAATTATCTTACCTTTATCTCCAGGATTAACCATCAAAGTGCTACCCAATTTATCAGTTTTACCAAAGTGTTCATGTAAATGACCAAAAAATGCAACAGTTGGTTTCAATTTCTTTATTACTTTATTTACAGATTTATTTCCAACATGTCCATGCAGAGGAAGTTTATCCAACTTAGTGTCGTGTGGTGGCTGATGAATAACCAAAATAACTTTCTTACAAGTCGTATCCAGTTTTAACATGAAGTTTTCCATATCTTTAGTTCTCTCATCAAAACCTTCACCACCATAACCAACAAACATATACTCATTGATCTCAAAAACTTTCCTATGAATGAATTTCAAGTTCTTATATTTAGAACACAAAACCTTAAGCTCAATCTCATCATCATGATTTCCATGCACCAAGACAACAGTTTTTTTCAATGAATCCAAAAATTTAACCATGCCTTCAATATCCAAACCAAAGAAACTCAAATCTCCGCCAAAAACAACAACATCCGGATTATGTTTTTTTACTTTATCTTTAATAATTTGAGCATGTTTCTTATTTGACTCAATATCTGTAAACGCTAATATTTTCATAAAATAAAAGAAAAAAGTAGTTTTTTAAAACTTTAGATTTT
>CAYMSW010000036.1:0-6448 GCA_964393215.1 Candidatus Woesearchaeota archaeon | reverse complement strand
GGGAATCATCTTGTGGATTTCCAATTTCTTCCATAAAACCAACAACTTTCAAATCAACATCGTTAACTTCAATATTATCATTCAAATCAAGAGGATCAGAAAATATTTTATCGGGCAGTCTATAATTATGACCCAAGACAACTTTTTTCATATCACCAGAAATTAAAAACCTGCCTTCATCAACCCCTATATTAAATGATTCCATTACAAAATCTTTTCTCGGATCATAGCCAATGATAAAAGTATATTTTTGTTCTTTGCTTTTCTTAACAAGCGCCGCATCAAAATATAATCCAGTGGCATCATAAACACCTGCTGCCTTTTTTATTTCGCGCACATCACTTTCATTCAAGACAACACCATCAACAGCCCCAAATCCACCAGCAGTTTTAGGCATAATTAAAACTTTGTCTGCAGAAGAGCTTGATGCTAATTCTCCGGCGTAATTATACAATCCCCATCCAAAACTAATAAAGATAAAGATGGTAGATATCCCAACCAAGATTGAAAAAATAGTTAGAAAACTTCTTCCCTTATTCTGTTTTAAATTTCTCAAAGAATAATTGATGCTTTCCTTACTTATCATCCTCTTAATGCCTCCACCGGACTCTGCTTCGCAGCTCTCATTGCTGGGGCTATCCCAGAAATACCACCAATGATTAAGCTACCAAACAAAGTTAGGAAAACCAAAGTAAAGTTTACATCAAGAGTTAATTCAGTGCCCATGAAATTATTTATCGCAAATATTCCAGCAAACCCAACTAACGTACCGGCCAAAGAACCAATAATACCACCAACTAAACCAAGTAAACCCGATTCAACAAGGAACTGAATAAATATATGTCTATTTCTTGCTCCAACAGATTTCATTAATCCAATCTCTTTCTTCCTCTCTAAAACAGAAGTAGTCATAGTATTAACTATTCCAATAGCTCCAATAAACACAGAAATAAGAGCAACTATTGCTATAAACACTTGAACTCCTGTGATAATACTATTAACTGTTGAAAGGGTTGCTTCAGGAGTGCTAACTTCGAAATCTTCTTCTCCTTCTTTAACATCCCTTCTTGCCCTTAAGAGTTTTTCAATATCTTCCTTTGTTTTTTGAAGCTTATCACCATCCTTGGGCTGCACAACAACTATGTCCGCTTCATCACCAAAACCAAAAAGATCTTCCATGTCGTTCTCATTCATAATGACTATGTTGTCCATGATTATGCTTCCGGCCTTATCCAATACACCAATAACTTCAAAATTCTCATCACCAACAGAAAGAGTTTTTCCAGGAATTACAGTCTTTCCATCCCAATCAGCTGGTTTCCCATAGAAATTATAACCAACAACTATTTTTCCAGCATCACTTTCTTTAATAAGCCTCCCAAGAAAAGGCTCAATATCCAAGCTAGAATAAATTAGATCCCTATCTTTTTTATTGTTGGGTAAACTTCCAACATACCTAAAATTTACATTATCATTATATTCAATTTTTCCAGAATCTATATTTCTCCTTACTGCATTCTCAACACTACTTAACCTTTCTATTGCATCAACATCATCTTGTGTTAAGGGATCTACAACATTACTTCCAGGAGGACCATATCCACTTAATCCACCAGCCTGCACAGTAATCAACTCATTAGATTCTACTCCTAACTGGCTTGCAACTGCCAACTGAAGACCATTGCCTAAAGAGATCAAAGAAACAACAGCAGTAACACCAACAAATACACCAAGCAAAGTAAGCCAAGACCTAATACCCCTATGTCTAAGATTCTTAAAAGCTAAAGAAAAGAAGTCAACCATCACTTTACTCATACCCCTTTTGTTTTTTTAGTTTTCTTCTTCCAACCCCTCTCCACTTATCCTTCTTTCTAGTTACATTCTCAATTTTTCCATCTTTTAACCAAAAAACAACTTCTGCATGTTTCTTTGCTAAATCTGGATCGTGAGTAACCATTATGATTGTTTTACCCTTATCGTTCAATTCCTCCAAGAAATCCATAACTGTAGAACCGGTTTTGGTATCTAAATTTCCAGTAGGTTCATCAGCAAGAATAACTTCTGGAGAGTTAGCTAAGGATCTAGCAATGGCAACTCTCTGTTGTTGTCCACCAGAAAGTTCATTTGGAGAATGACTCATCCTATCTTTAAGCTCAACCAATTCCATAAGTTTTAATGCCCTAAACTCCCTTTCTTCAGCAGGATGATCTTGAAACATCATAGGAATCATAACATTCTCTTTCGCAGTAAGATTTTTTATTAAATTGAAAGACTGAAAAATAAAACCAATCTTTTTTCCACGAATTTGAGCCAAATCAGATTCACTTAAAGTGGAAATATCTTGTCCATCCAGAAATATTTTACCACTTGTTGGAACATCTAGACTCCCTATAAGATTCATCATAGTAGATTTTCCAGAACCAGAAGGACCCATAATAGCAACAAACTCACCTTCATTTATTTTCAAAGAAGCACCATCAACGGCCCTAACTATATTTCTCCCCATACGATAATACTTGCAAACGTTCTTAAGCTCTATAATGGACTTTTCTCCTCTTTTTTCCATAAAGAACTAAATGGGAGTTTTATATATAAATCTAACCTAAAAAAAGAATTTAAAAAAAAGAAAAAAGAAAGAAAACCTTATGCAGGTCTTTTTCTTCTAAAGATCAAAGTTACAAAGTAGACGATTACTATCAACAATGCGATATTACCAAGTACCCAGAAAAGAGTCTTAGCACCATCATCGTTGAAGAACTCACCAATACTAAATCCAGTAGGCATGTAAACTACATTACCTTGCTGACCTTGATTTTCTTGGTTTTGCTCTTCGCTTCCAGTGTCATCTTCATCATCATCATCTTCACCACAACTTGAAACAGTTATCTTCTCAACATAGTTGTCATTCTCATCCAAGTAATAAAGAGTGAAAGTCAAAGTGTACTCTCTAACATCTGCATCGCTAGGAATTGCACCGGTCAAATAGACAGTTTCATCGTCACCAGAATCGTCATAACTCTCTAGATCAAAAGTATCGGACATTACATCAATATCCAAATCAGAGTTATACATTCTTACCTTTACAGCATCATCATCTTTGTCACCAATATTCTGTACATCGATTTGTGCAGTGAAGGTTTGATCACACATTAAGCTATTTGGAGATATCAAAATATCTTCAATTATAACCATGTGGTCAGGTCTTTCAAGGTCTATCTCTTTAACTTCTTCATAACACTGTTCATCTTCATTTCCGCTCTCATAGACTTTAACGTGGACTTCATATGTTCCGTCATCCATATCATCTTCTAATTCAAGCTCGAAAATGTCATCCCAAGTCTCGTCTTCATCCAAGTCGAACTTTTCGCTTTTTTCCTTTTCGATTTCATCAGCGTCGTTTCTTTCAGTTAACCAAACTTTAACGATAACATCTTCAATGTCATCACCATCGTTCTCAACTTCAACTTCGATTTCAACAGTTTCACCTGGAGCGAATTCGTCTTCATTCAAATCAAACTCAGTTATATCCAAGTCACCAACATCACAAACATCAGCCTCATCCAAAACATCCATGTCTTGAATATTTACATCATACTGATTTGCCATATTAGTAGTTTGATATGTCATAGCATAAATGTCATAACTGTGGTCTTCATCTAAATCTTGATGAATGCTCAAAGTTATATCAAATGTTTCTTCTTGACCGTCATTTATGGTCTGCTCACTTGATTCATCATATGCAACAACTTGTTTCAAAGTCTGGTCATATAACCACATAGCTAATACAACATTGTTCAAATCCTGGTTACCATCGTTTTCAACATCGATTTCTAACTCAAGATCAGAATCTACTCTAACTTGGTTTGGAACATCATCCCAAGAATCAGTATCAACTATTTCAAGATCTCCAGCAGATCCAGTAAATGGTGTAACCAAAACAGTTGCAGTAACTTGCTCGGTAACTATAGATGTATACACACCACCAAGTCCGTCATCATAGCTAACGTCATAAGTAGCAGTGTACTCTCCCATCTTTGCTCCTTCAGGAACCGTTATGGTAGATGTAACGCTTTGTGTTCCATTCTCTGCTAAATCAAAAGTAGCAGGATCAAAAACAGCTGCTCCATCAAAGCTATAAGTACCGACAAAACTATTATCATAACTAAACAGTCCTGCAGTAAAAGTCACGTTGTCAGCTATACCACCAACAGATGTAAATTCAACTGTTGCAGTTCCGTCATTATCTTGCTGAACTTCCCCATAATCAAAATTCACAGGGTCCAAAGTCAAACTAGCTACAGCCAATCCAACCAATGCCAACAAGATTACTCCGAAAATCGGCAATTTCATATTCATTTTTTAACCCCCAAACTATCACCATAATGTTAATTTCGCGAAGGCTGAAAAGCTTATAAGCTTTTTGAAAGGGCCTTAAACAGCCAAATTTCAGTAGTTTAGACCACAAATTCTGCCAAATTTTATAAATTCAGCAACATTCTAAAAATTATGAAATATCCGGAAAAATTGCTCCTAAGAGTACTAATAATATTCCTTCTATTCTTAATTTATGATTACGTTTACATAATAGCTCTTCCAATAACAACCTATCTGAGTTTCATCTTCCTAAACATATTCCAATACTCTCCAACACTAGCAAATAACGCAATATCAATAGGAAATACTAATTTTAACTTCATTCCAGCCTGCGTAGCCCTTCCAGCATATTATCTCTTACTATTATTAATACTAACAACAAAAGACCTAGATTTCAAAAAATCAGCAAAAATACTAGCCTACGGAAGCATCTTAATTCTAGCCATGAATATAATAAGAATAGATCTATTAATAGCAGCATTCATCTCTCTAGGAAAACACTGGTTTGACTCTATACATTTAGTATTCTGGAAATTTGTCTCCGGTATCTATGTAGCATTAGTTTGGATCTTCCTATCAAAAAAATACAAAATCAAAACAATACCAGTTTACTCAGACATAAAATATCTCTATGAAAAAAGTATTCTAAAAAATAGATTTAAAAAATAAAGTAACTAAAGTTACAACAATTCCGGCAGTAATTACACCAGAGATTAAATACTTGTAAACTTTCTTCCTATCCATATTAAACAACCAAGCAGCCAAAACACCAGTATAGGCTCCAGTCATTGGTAACGGAACTGCAACAAACAAATAGATTGCAGGATACTCCCACTTCGTTCCTATCTTGCTTTCAATTTTCTTCCTAGTTCTAACAACCCAGTTGTCAAAGAATTTACGATAAATACCTATCTTCAATAAAAATTTATTCACATGATCAAAGAAATAAAATATAACTGGAATAATTGCAATGTTAGCCAAAACAGAAACGACAACATAAACGAACCAATAATCTCCTCCAGAAATAATTCCCAAAGGAATTGCACCTCTCAACTCAGATATAGGTAAAATACTCAATAATATAACTTGAATCAGCAAACTTGGGTTCATTTCTTATCATCCTTTTGGAATACTAATAAATCGTCAGTAGTTAACTTCTTTTTCTCCTTTATTTTAGTTTCGACTTCTTTAGCTTTTTCCTCAAGGACAGAACTCTCCTTTATATGTCTCTTTATTTTTTCACCTTCAGCAAATTTGCTAGCGCTCTTCAACTTGCCTTTCAAATCATCATTTATTTTTGAAAACTTATTCTTTGAATCGATAAACTTCTTGAATGCATCTTCCTGCTTTTTATTCAAATCATTAATCTGCTTAGTTAAAGACATAAAATCTCCATAGCCCTTTTTGTTTTTCTCATATTCTTCTTGCATTTGTTTGTGGAAATCTTCAGCCTTGTCTTTAGATTCCTTTATCTCTTCAGAAATAGATTTTAGCTTCCTAAATATTTCTTGAACACCTTCGGAATCATGCAACTTTTTCTTAAATTCTCTAATCTGTTTCATATACTGTTGCTCTTTCTTAAAAGAAGGGGCTTCAGTTTCTACCTTTTGTTCCAACTTAGAAATATTATCCAAAATTTTAGAAGGATCAAAATCAATCTTCTTCTCCTTCATAACTTTATGTTTCTCAGAATTAAGTTTCTTAAATTCGGCAATTAGCTCTTGAGTTTGCTTATTATACTTGTCTCTTTGTTCTTTCAAACCCTTTATCTTCTCATTTGCCTTATCTTTAGAGCTCTTAATATTCTTAATAGATTTAATTAAACTTCTAATCTCTTTACTCAAATTCTCCTTAACAGAGAACCATTTCTCTTTTTGAACATTAAGCTCGTTTAAACTCTTCTTAAGTCCATCAATTTCTCTTCTTAAGTCCCGATTCCTATTTTCATTCGTCATATTGAAATAAAAGAAAAAAAGATTTAACCGAATAACGCGCCTAAACCAGCAGCGCTTTCAGCTTCGTCTTTCTTCTCTTCTTCCTTTTTATCTTCCTTCTTCTCTTCTGGAGCTGATTC
>CAYMSW010000035.1:0-6637 GCA_964393215.1 Candidatus Woesearchaeota archaeon | reverse complement strand
ATGATGAACTGGAATTATTGGTATTTTATATTTTTTTGAAAGCTCTTTTGCTAATCCCATTCCTTCTCTGAGACATGGAGCCATTCCGGGAGCGTTTGAGAAAGCTATTAAATTTATATTTTCTATTTTTAGTTTTGCTTCATTTAAAGAATCTTGCAGAACTTTTTCCTTTACTCTTTTATGATGATTTGCAGCTTCAACAGGAATTATCCCACCTTTTTTAGTTGTATAACTATCTTTAACATTAGAAAGTATTTTTTTCTCGTTTACTACTCCAATTCCAAATGTGTGTGCTGTTGCTTCAATTCCTAGGCAGTTCATTTTTCTATTTTGATGTTTTTCCTTAAGTTTAAAAGAATTACTTTTAAAATAAAAATAAGAGTAAATTTATAAGTATAACAATATATTTCTGTGCATGGATTATGATGAGGTAGGATATTCTCCTTTTTCCGAAAAGAGGTTTTATCAGAAGCCTTTATTCTGGTTAGTTATTTTTATAGTTTTGATTATTTGTGCTTTATTTTTAGCTCTATCTTTTGGTTTTTTTGGTTTTGAAGGTTTTGGCTATATTAATTCTCAGTCTGATCAGAATGATACATCCAATGTTAGCAATACTAGTGGGGAGGTCTTTGATGAATGTGATACAAATTCTGATTGTGATGATGGTGATTACTTAACAACTGATGCCTGCGATGGAACTCCAAAAAGATGTCATAATATTTTGATTGATCAGAGTGGTAATGATACTTGCGTTCCTTCTTGGAATTGTAGTAGTTGGGGTTCTTGTGTAGGCGGGACTAAAACAAGAACTTGTACAGATTTGAATGATTGCGGTGATTCTTCAAGTAAGCCTGCTGAAAGTGAGAGCTGTGTTTCTCAGGAAACTGAATATTCTATTCTTGAAACTGAGTTTATTGTTGATGAGTTAACTAGCAAAGTTGAATTTGCTTCCCTTTGGGATGATGGTTATACTGAAGATAACGAAGAAGGTTTCTTTTTTAAGGTAATTTCTCCTTCAGGTCAGGAATATGATGAATCTCTTTGTTCTGGATGGCAAACTACTTGTTATGATTTTGAAGATCCGGTAATTGATGTTTTAGCCAGATATAATGGTCTTAGGTATATCCGATTTTTTCCTAGTGAACACGGCCATTGGACTGTTCAACTCACTTATCCAACTGATAGAGAATATAATATGCTAGTTAACCAAATTCAAGTTATGGTTAGTGATTTATATTTCGAAGATAATTTTTATTATGATCACCCTGAACTCCCTACTCCCCGTCCTTGGTGGTATGGATTCTTTGTTGGGGAACCAATCATCATAACATCCCATATAGCTGTTTCTGGTGAGACTGTATCTTGGGATGATGCAACTTTTTCAGCAGAGATTACTTATACTCCTGGTGATGGACATGGTAATCATGGTTCTTTTTATTTGAATGATCTTGGAGAAGATTACGACTTGGTTAGGGGTGATGGGATTTATACTGGAGCATATTTAGATACTTCTGAGCCTGAAAGTTATTGTTTTAGGGTTTCTGTTAGTGGTGAAAATGATATTGCGGGTGAATATCAGAGAACACTTTCTCCTTTTTGCACTGTTGTCGGTACGGTTGATGACTAATTTTTAATTAGAAAGTTATTTAAATTGTTAAATTGATTTTTTAGTTATGATTAAGAGAGGTATTAGTCCGTTAATTGCAAGTGTATTGTTAGTTGGTCTTGCTGTTATTGTTGGGCTTATAGTTTGGTTTTTTACAGGAGATTTTTTGGAAGAGCAGCAAGAAACCGTTGTTGAAGATGCTTATAATGCAATTGTTTGTTCTGGTGAAGTTAATATTGAAACTGAGCTTTGTTATGTTCATGATGATGAGTTAAAGGTTTCTCTTAAGAATAGGGGTTCTGTTGATATTTCTGATTTGAAAATTGTTGTTTCTACTTCTTCTGAGTAGGAGGTTTTTGAAGGAGGTTATTTTTTGGAACCATATGTTCAGAAAGATTTTAATTTGGAATTTGGAGTATTCACTCGTTTTGATGTTGAAGAATTAGTTTATGTTTTAACTATTGAAGAAGTTGGAGATTGTTCGCCAGGCCCTATTGGGATAAATGCAGATAGGATTGAAGATTGTGTTGAAGAAATTGGACTTGGAGATCCAGAAATCTCTGTTAGTCCTTTGACCATTAATTATGGGGCACAGATAATTGAAGGTATTTATACTGAGATTGTGACTATTACAAACGAAGGTAATGCTGGTCTATTGATTGAAAGTATAGTTAGTGATGATGAATCTTTTATAGTTGGAGACTATCCTTCTCCTTTTGTTATTGGTGTTGAAGAGTCTGTCCAGGTTGAGATATCATTTAATCCACTTAATATTCTTGAATATTCTGGCATTGTTACGATCCAAAGCAATGATCTTGATGAACCTTTTGTTAATGTTAATGTTCTTGGAACTGGTATTTGGGCCAACCTAAATGGACCATTTATCTTTGTTGAACCAACTCTTTTTGAATTTGATGGGTGTGAGCCCGTTATATATCCATTGAGAATTAGAAATATAGGTGGTGGTGGAAGTAGTTTAATTGTTATAGATCTTGTTCATCCTATCTTACCATTTATAGTTGAAGATTTTGAGGGGATCCACCTTAATCCAGGAGATTTTTATGAGGTAGATGTAACTTTCTCTCCAGATGTCCCAGGTACTTATGAAGATACTCTTGTTATACGTAGCAATAGTGGTGGTGCAGTGGATCATTATACATATATTCCTCTCAATGGAATTTGCAGTGCTTAAAGCAAAAACTATTTAAATTACCAGATTAGGTTTAGAAATATGAAGTATAGGACTAATTTTATCGTAGTTGGTATGGTCGTTCTTATCGTTATATTTGGTGCTGCTCAAGCCTTGAAAGATTTTCATTTTGAATATGTTACTGGTAGTGCTATTACTGGTGAAATTGACATAGAAAGTTTGAATGAAGCCGATGAACCTTTAGTTGCAGTTCTTTTAGCTACAGAAGATAGACAGTTTAGAGCTGATGTTGTAGATCTTTTGGCTGAAAAAGATGGTGCTGTTTTAGAATTAAAGGAAACTAGTATTCCTGCAAGGAAGGAAGATTCTTATTTATTTATTGAGTGGGAAAATAAACTAAATCTATTGTCTTTGTATATGAGAAAGCAAGGTGATGGAAATCCTACTTTTGAAGTATGGGGCCCAGGAAATGCAAAGATTGCTGCTGGAGAATTAACTGATGAGTTTAGGTGGTATCATTTCAAAGTTGCTTCTGAAAAAATGAGTTCTGATAGTTATGCTGTATTTAATCTTTACACTGGAGATGGCAGTATTATAGAAATTGATAGGGCTCTTGGAGTACAGAAGGAAGACAGTGGACTTTCTAAGTTGACTGGGATGATGATTGGTAGAATTGTTTAGGTAAGTTTATAATATAATTCTATTTTCCGGTTTTATGTTGAAAAGAAAGCAAGATAGAGTGCGTCCTGAGGATGATTTTAATCTTGGTTCTTTATGTAATTTTCTTGCTGCACGTGGTGTTTTTGAAGGGAGTCTTATTGAAATTACAAAAGAATCTGGTTTAGCTAAAAATTCTAGACCTGGGACAGGAAAATATATTTTTTCTAGAGGTTTGAAGCATTTAGGAGCGGTTGTTGGTCTTGGTATTGGCGGTACTTTGTTTGCTTTTTTACCAGATCTTTTTGATGGAAGTGTTGATTTTCCTGCACAGGTTTATGGGCTTTCTTCTTTTTTTGGAATTGTTGGAGGGTATTGTGATTGGTATAGGCCTAGCGAAAATAAAGGAATTCATGAAGTTGGGTCTCCTAAGGAAATGAAAAGGCAATTTTATGTTATAGCTAATAACAGGTATTCCGAAGAGGTAAGTGATTTCTTTTTTTACAAAAAATTATTCCAGAAAAAGTAAGTGATTTCTTTTCATAATTCTTTTAATTGGTTCTTAGTTTAACTTTCTATGTTTGCTTTTGGACATTTATTCGTAGGGTGGTTGATTGGATTATTTATTGGTAATATTCGTGGAAGAAAATTATCTGATTTAAGTTGGGGATTTTTATTATTTGGTTCTCTTTTGCCTGATATTGATTATTTATTTGATTGGACTTTTGGTTCTGGTGTACATAGAATGTTTACACACTCTTTAGTTTTTTTGTTAATTGCGTTTATTGTTTGTTATTTTGTATTGAAATTTATGAAGTTGGAGAAGTATTCTTGGTTTTTTGCTTTAGGAATCTTTAGTCACCTTGTTGTTGATATGTTTTGGCCGATGGGAGTTACCTTGTTTTGGCCTCTTCTTGATTTTGTTTCTATTAATTTTATTAGTAATTATGTTGGTAGAATTGATATTTCTAGAACAGGATTTATAATTTTAGATATGGGTTTGGGTGTAATTTGGTTGAGTATTTTGTTTTTACAGAAAAGGATTAAATTTAGTTAAAAAGAAAGGTTTAAATAATAATTTTTGGTCGTTTTCTTTAGGAGCCCATAGCTTAGTCTGGTTAGAGCACTGGTCTTATATGACACTTTTTGGGACAAATAAAAAACCAAAAAGACTCTAGGAACACCAGCGGTCCCCGGTTCAAATCCGGGTGGGCTCACTCTTATATTCTAAATTTATCGTAACTTGGTTTGAATCCATATATTTTTTTGAAATTATTCTCGAATTTTGATTTGGAATTGCTGTTTTTTGTTGATTCTATTAATTTTAGTAATTTTGATTTTCCATATTTTTTTACTAGGAATTCTATTGCAAATCCTGATTCTTGATATAATTCTTTGCCATAAGTTTCATCAAATTCTAAGAATTTCTTTAGTTCTTTTGGTTTTTTCCAGAGTTTTGTTTGTCCTGATAGACATATTGCAATCCCTTCCCATAACCAGTAAGGTTTAATTCTTTTGTGCGTAATTATTAGTGTGAATGCATGTGCTAGTTCGTGTTTTAGTAATGAAGAATAGTATTCTTTTGAATATTTGTGTGTGCTTTCTTTTTCTAAATTTTTTTTGTCTAAAATATAAACATCATTATTTTTTACCCATCCAATTGACCAGCTTTCAGTTCTTCCGCCTCTCAACTTGTTTATAGTTTTTCTATCTGGCACCAATATTACATTTGGTTTGTTTGTTTTCCAGTTTATATTGAAAAATTTGTTAAATTCTTTCATTGCGTTATTATACTCATTTTCTAGAAATTTATCTTTTTTTGAATTTATTGTGAATATCATATGTTATTTATAATTTTAAAAGTATAATAATTTTTTGATTAGTTAATTTTATAAATGACACAACGTCCTAACGACATTAGGCTTCTGTAGTCTAGTCCGGTCCAGGACGCTGCCCTTTCGAGGCAGAAACCCGGGTTCAAATCCCGGCAGGAGCATATTTTATTTTTTTCTTAAACGCAATCTTTAAATATACTAGTTTTGCCCTCAGTTTACACATAGGTGAATCAAAAGTGAAAAGAAGTTCAAGACGTTGGAAAAAGAAAAGGCAAATGCGTTGGAAGTGGCAACGTAAAAAGATGAAGAAAGAGAAGCGTAAGAGAAAGAACAGATAGCAATGCTTATAAAGACGGTGTTTCACCTATTTTTTCACATGCAGTGATGAAGAATCTTCTTCTGAAGTATGTAACTCATGAGTACTTGATTTAATAATCTTGTATGATGTAGGTATAGACAAAGCAAAATTTAGTAGAGTCCTATTAAAAAACCAATTAGTTTGCGACAGTTTAGTTCCCGTTGATCCTGCGGGAGGTTACTGCTATTGGGATACGAATTAGACATGCAAGTCCAGGGGTTCTTCGGAACACCGGCATAAGGCTTAGTAACACGTCGATAATCTGACTTTGGATTCGGGATAACCTCGGGAAACTGAGGCTAAAACCGAATAGTGGATTGGTGCTGGAATGCTCTTTCCATGAAACATTACGGTCCAAAGGTGAGTCGGCGGCTGATTAGGCTGTTGGTGAGGTAACGGCTCACCAAACCGACGATCAGTAGGGGAGATGAGAGTCTTAGCCCCAAGAAGGACACTGAGATACTGGTCCTAGCCCTAAGGGGTGCAGCAGTCACGGAAACTTTACAATGCGCGAAAGCGTGATAAGGGTATCCCAAGTGCTTTGCTTATTGTAAGGCTTTTGCCAAGTGTAAAGAGCTTGGCGAATAAGTGGTGGGTAAGACTGGTGCCAGCCGCCGCGGTAACACCAGCGCCACAAGTGGTAACCATGTTTATTGGGCCTAAAGCGTTCGTAGCCGGTTTGATAAGTTTCTTGTGAAATTGTTTGGCTTAACCAAGCAACGCGCAAGAAATACTGTTTAACTTGGGACCGGGAGGAGTTAGAGGTATTCCATGGGGAGCGGTAAAATGCTATAATCCTTGGAGGACCACCAATGGCGAAGGCTTCTAACTAGAACGGATCCGACGGTCAGGAACGAAGGCTAGGGGAGCAAAACGGATTAGATACCCGAGTAGTCCTAGCTGTAAACGCTGCGAGCTGGGTGTTGCATTTTCTTCGTGGATGTGCAGCGCCTAAACGAAGGTGTTAAGCTCGCCGCCTGGGAAGTATAGTCGCAAGACCGAAACTTAAAGGAATTGGCGGGGGCTCGCTA
>CAYMSW010000034.1:0-6702 GCA_964393215.1 Candidatus Woesearchaeota archaeon | reverse complement strand
TGCTTATAAAAAAGAGCAGATTGATGATGCAATTAAATTAAAGGATCAGATCACACCCCACCTTTTAAAGATATTAGAAAACCTTCTGCAGAACCCCAGTAAATATACTGAAAATGGGGATCAGTTTGATCATTTTTATGCATTGATGTTACTTGGAAAATTTAAGGAATCAAAAGCTAATAAACTAATTGTTGATATTTTCAGCTTACCAAAGGATTTGCCGGATCTGCTATTCGGAGATTTATGCACCTCAGAACTTCCCATCATACTCTTTAATACGTGTGGTGGGTCTATAGATCTCATCAAATCTATGGCGCTCAATAAAGATATTGATGATTATTGCAGAATATCAGCATGTCAGGCACTGACTTATGCTGTTGTTACCGATTATGTCTCAAGAGAAGAAGTCGTATCACTTTTCGGCACTCTATTTACCGGAAAGGAAACTGACAGTAGCTCTGATTTTTGGGGTTTGCTGGCAAATTTTGTTTGTTCCCTATATCCAGAAGAAAATATAGAAATAATTCAGCAGGCATATGATGATGGGTTAATAATGTCTGGGTTGATTCATTATAGAGAATTTGAAATCGCTCTTGATATTGGTAAAGATCAGTGCCTTGAAAATTTAGAAAATGATCTTGAACAACACAATATAGATGATCTACATGAATCTATGTCATGGTGGGATTGCTTTGATGAAATGGATTGATAATGATCACTGTCATTGCTATTGAACGAAGATTTTTAACCGGTGAAACCACCTCCTCTCGCTCAATGCTTAAATTGATATTCTTTGCTGAGTAGATTGAATATATCTTCTTCTGCTTCAATACCTCTTTCATCAGGATTAAGATAAGTCGCCGCAGTAAGAATCAATCGTGCAATAAAAGGGTATTTTTTAACCAAGCGTTCAAGTTCTTTGGGATAAAATTCCTTCCATAAGAGCGACACGCTTTCTTTTTCTTCAGATGAATTGTCAAATGTGTGGAATAAAGGTCCCTCACATTTGTGAAAGATAAATTCATAGCGGAATTGCGCAGCAATCATATCATGGAGGTATTGAAGTGTGCGATGATCAAAATCATTTTTATCCCAGGAATCTTTTGTTAGTTGCGTTGTTATTCCAACAATTCCCTCTCCCTGACGATATAGCTGCTTTGCTAATTGATACATTCCAATCAGAACTTCCCCGTAGAGGTCATGCTGAATCCAGCCAATTTTTACAGAGTCATTTTCAAAATAACTGCTAATTATCATATAGGATTTCTCCTCTCGAAATATTTTTTCGGATAATATACATCCAAAAAGTTGGATCGAAATTTTATATATTTGGATAACAATATAAAAAGATACAGTCATGTTTATGGCTTTTAAATTCTTAAGCAGAAATACCAAAACGATTCGTAGGAGACAAGGAAATGGGGAAAAATATTGTTGACATGACATAGTGTGTCCTATACACTACACACTATGAATAAGATATTTGGACAATTTATTCGCGATAAACGAATGTCACTTCAAAAGGAAGACAAAACGTTTTCTTTGCGACAAGTGGCAACACGAATCGGTATCAAACCCTCTTATTTGAGCAAAATTGAACGTGGTGAGCAAACCTACCTATCTGAAGAAAAAATATCAGCACTCGCCTCCGAACTAAATGAAGATATTGATGTACTGCTTGCTCTCAATGGCAAAATCTCGACCGACATCCAAGAAATTATCAAGAAACGACCACTATTATTTGCTCAATTGATTCGAGAATTAAAAAACATGCCGGATCACGCCGTTTTAAAATTGGTTCGTGAAGTCCGGGATGGAGACTGGTAAAAAAAGGAGAAAATCCATGATAGAACTAAACAATGATTCCCTCGTTTTTTCATTTCCTGATGTACACCCTGATGCAACGATTTCAATCAATTTCCAGAGAACATTAAGAATTCCAGATGATAACAACACTTATCCCCTTCCCCCTGGTTTAGGAACGTTCCCATTAAAACACGTTGATGATTATAAAGTACCTCTAACCTGGATTAAACATGGTGGAGTGATGTTGCCAATGTATCAATCAGAAGCAATGTGGCTCAGTTTCAATACTAATTATATTTCTGACCGGGGAACTGATTATCCATTTGGCATTAAAGTTGCCACAGGAAAAATTGATGCACTGACAGGCAAATCATGGAAAGATTCTTTGAATAAGAAACCACAGAATTACATGGTTTCTACAAAACAACCGTGGCTTGATGGGTATTGTGTTGATAAAGATATCATCAGACAATTTGTGGCGATGCCACTCGGGTCAGGATATTCTACAGAAGAACAGATAACTAGTGAAGCAGAACATGGAGGGATTCAGATAATTGTTTATCCCATGAAAAGAGAAGTATTTGAAAAGAGATTCCCCAAAATTGACTTAGTAAGAGAATCCAGGGTCATGTATCAAATGGCTGCACCAGCACCGTGTGAAAGTTTATCTGAATCAGCATCTTTTGACATGGGTTTGGCACCTGGGGGAAAGATGCATCAAGAAATTTATGAAGATCCTTATGATTTCAATGATTGGGATCAGAACACCAGTAGTCGATGTTTTATTCATATAGCAAATTCTCTTATGTGGAGAGCAATCACCGGGGATAATCCACCGACTGTTCCATTTACCTCTAAAGAATACACGGATAATGGATTTCCATGGTTTAATTATTATGATGATGATTCAGCATCAATTGATGGATCTTCTATTCTTAGTAAATTGAAAAGTATTATTCAGAAAGGAAATGATAAGGGGGAGAATCCTCTTCCAGAAAATGAGCCGGTTAAACCGGAAAATATCAAAAGAATTGTATCGGAGGATCAAGTTCGAGAGGGAATATTTTAATCTGCTTTTCTTATAAAAATGTAACTTGTAGGATAAAGGATCAAAAAAATTATCGAATTCTATTTGTAAATTATTAAGATAGGACAATAATATGGAAGATTTCTCTATTGAAAAAATTATCGAGTCAATGTCGAATGAAAGTAAGAACGTTCGCGAAAAAGCCGTAGCAGCTCTTTCAGAATTTAATGATCCACAAGCAATCACCCATATCGTAGAAGCATTAGGTGATAAACATGGGCATGTGAGACTTTCTGCCAGGTTAGCGCTGAAGAAGGTGTCTAAGCCAGAACATGTCGATTTGCTTCTACCATATCTTAAAAGTAATAATCCAGAGATTGCTCGAGAAATTTGCTTAATATTTTTGAATTTTGAAGATCAACGGGGAATAGAGCCTATTCTTGGTAACTTTAATCCAACTTTAGAAGAAATTGAAAATTTTCTCCTTCTTCCTCCTACGTTTGAAGAATTATATGCTTTTGTTATCTGGTTCAAAAGTCGGCTTAAAATTAATAATAATGAAACCAAAAAAATATTTGCTATTGTTGATAATTACTATGATCAACAATCATATATTGAAGAAGAGGAATATGATGAGGATGAAGAAGATGAATGGACAGAAGATACACATCCCCAAAGGCGTTGCTTGTATTGTAATGGAGTTCAATATATTGGAGATCCAAATCATTTTGAACACGATAAGGATTGTCCAATAAAAAAGTTAGTTGGTTACATAGTTGATTTTAAATAGGGTCTTTGACCCTTTTTTAATTAATTTTTCAAAGGATATAATAATGAATGTTCGCGAATTGGTTGACGGGTTGGAATATATTTGTGATGAATCTGGTGAAGTTATACGATGTCCCATCTGTAACGAAATTTGGGTTAGGGATGTTGAAGGTGATGTAGAGCATGGTGAGTGCCCTCATCTGCGATTCATGTATTCACCAGATGGCGGATTTGACATATTTAATAATTGGTCTGCTAAAACTTTTATTAATAACTTTGAAACAGCGTTGGAAATTCAAGTAAATGATGATTCTTTTGAGAATTATGCCACCCTTTTCAAAGCTCAATCGAATGCTGAAATAGATGAGATCGTGTTTCATTGCTGGGATGATTTTCCTCTTGTTCAGTGGGAAATTTATTGGGGATTTAAAAACGATTAACCTTAAAATAATTTATTTATTGTGATTTTATGAAACTCGATAAATTACAAAAGAAATTAATAGAAATCTCTAAAAGCAGTTCTATCCAAGAGATTGATGCCATTCTTGAAGATTTCAAACCTGATAGAAATAACAGTGAACCTCCTGATTGCTTTTCAATTAATCGTATGGACTATCCTGGGAGCGAGTTTTTCGAAAAAGGATATGATTTAAATTCTGTCATTACATGTAGTCATGGCACGGATGGAGATGGACCTTGCCTTGGATATCATTATTATAAAAATATTCCTTCAGCCGTAGAATGTGAAATTAAAATGAGTCTGTCAGGAATCTTTCATGTATGGCGAGATATCGACGAAGAGCGACTCCACACTGATCTTTTTTCAATAATAACCAAACAATCTGTAGAACTTTTAAAAATAATTAAAAATCTGCAGGAAACTGGAACGATTGATGATCTTAACCGAATAGCATTTATTTTGGAGAAGTTAGAGGAACGCACCTTTATTACATTTTCAACCATTATAGATCATGTTCGTAGCTGGGCTAAAAATACACCAAGATACATTCATTATGAAATCAATTTGCCAAATGAATACGAACGAATTTTCGGAAAAAAATTTAGTGAAATTACTTTACAAAATATTCAGGAATTAGCTTGGGTATCGACTCATTTGCCATCATCCGATTGGGGAATTTGAAAATTGGCGCCCTGAGGTAGTATATTAATCTGTAATAATCGTGATTACATCTGACACAAACTGTAAGAAGATTTCGATTCAGCAGTTTAAGTGTATAATCTTGATTCCGGAATAGAATGCGCGACCACCACAAAATGTCTTTTTGTATATCTTCATTTAGGATTTATAGAAATTATCTCAGAATAAACAGATTGGAGTTTTGCACATTCAAATATTTGTTTCCAACTTTCAAAAGTAATTCGATATTTCCCAGGGCTATAGTCTTCAACTATATTGTTAATGTCCAGCAACTCTTCAAAGGTAACCCACCTTAATTTCAATGACTTGATACGATTTATGAGAATATCCACGTTGTGTTTTAAAAAAGGCAGGTTGCAAAGTCGTAAATCCGTAGCAATGGTATCTGGATTTTTTTTATACTTATGATATTCATGCCACAATAGTGAATCAGAAAAATCCCCCTGCTTCTCTTTAAAATATCTCGGCGTAATTGCGGTGAGATATACTCTTGATGGGAATTTACCATATCTATCATGTAGCAATAAGGCATGGTCGATTATCTTAGCTAACTGCGAGACCTCCGGACAACCCTTTGCAGGTCTGATGTCATCAAATATCTTTGACTCCCCAATACAAATCCAATCTCCAGAACTGCGAATTTGGAATTTCCTATTTTTTACCAAAGAATACCATCCTACTACTAAATCAGCTCTTGTCTTCCATCCCATATTTTCATGATCTCTTTGGCGTGTAGGATAAAGGTATGGTTCTACCAAAATATCATGATCATTTGGGATCTCTTCATCACATCCGCATAAAGCATTTACCAATAAATTTTGATGGTTTTGGTATTTTTTTGAAACAATAAATGACCATACGATTTCAGATTTTGTTTTGTTGTTTTTGATATCTTTTTGGAGCTGTTTCCAGACATAATTATCAGGATGTCGGATTCCCTTGGTCATCCTTGAGTCCTTTCTATGTAGTGTCGCTTATTTTGTCTTTTTTAAATATTATATGAACATGAAAATCGGACACCTGTTACAATGTCAAACCCAGACTTTTACATATTATCTTTCTTCTACACTGAGGGCTTCATATTCAGCATATAGGGTTTTTTGGATAGAAGCTCTTCTAATTCATCTTCTTCTGTAAATGTAAAAAGTACATCATTATTCGATAAATTATCCTTTTTATTATTTCCCAAAATACGTTACCCTTCCTCTGTATTTATTAAAATAGCACTCACCAGTTTTGTAACTTTATCTCTTATGTCAGAAGTAATCTGACAAGTTCTATCCTGATAAATATTCCTAATATTTTCTTTTAATAATGGAATCAAATTATCTGAAAAATGATTATCTGGTTTCAAAATATTAAAGCTTAATTCATTAATTATTTTATTCTCCATTGAGAAAAATAAGATCAAAATAATTGAATGTTGATCACAACCAGCAAAAGAATTCCAAAACGTCCAATAAGTATTTTCCATCTCATTCAACGGGAACCAATTCTCACTTTTTTTCAGTTTAAAGTCGTCAACAGATTTTCCTAATAAGTTGTGTCTTTCCTCTTCTTTTAGATAGTGTTTTCGTGTTTCTTTGAATTCATTATTTAAAATTTTAACTGTGTCAGCTTCGATATAAGGGCACATTTTTACATCTACCTTTCCAGAAGCAATCCCCATAGCGAATGCTAAGCATCTTGGCAATCCGCATTCGCCACAGTCAGTTTTAGGAAGTATTTTTAATATTTGTATTCCAGAACGAGTCATTTTTCCCTCCAATTCGATAATCGATTGATATTATGTTTAAGAAAAATTGTCAAAAAAATAACCCCTCCTGGTTAAAAGAGGGATTATTTCATTTTCCGCATCAACTCCTTCAAATCACGTCACATGCACATAGTGTCAATCAGCGTCGAAAAATGACCCCCTGTCAGCGCCCAATTTTGACCCCTC
>CAYMSW010000033.1:0-7111 GCA_964393215.1 Candidatus Woesearchaeota archaeon | reverse complement strand
ACTAATGGGTGCGGGTATTGATGTACATTGCTACGTAATGAGATCCGGGAAAGGATCTTATTTGCCCGATTCTGGTTGGAAGGTAATACAATTTGAAAAGATAGCCCTTTTACGAGCACTCTTTAAGATTTGTTTTGTCAGACTTAGAGTGTTTTGTTCGATGGTTTTATCCGCATTAAGGGACAAAGGGTTATTGCATCTTTTGATTGCTATCTATTTTTTGAAATTTCTCAAAAGGGATTTGATAGACGTCATTTATTGCTTTGAAGGACTGCATGCGCTTTGGATAGGCTATTATTGCCATCTGTTAACAGGCATTCCGTTGACAGTGCTTGTTCATGCGGAGATGGTAGATACCAAACAGAAAATAGCTCTGACAAAAAAGGCTCTGGATAAATGCTACAAGATCATTACGATTTCAAATTACAATAAAATCAGGATCATAAAGCAATTTCATGTCCCCGATGAAAAGGTTGAAGTCGTACGACTGTTCGCCAATTTCAAAGAAGATAAGACGACAAAGATATTGATAGTTGGAGAATGGTCGGAAAGAAAGGGCCATGAGACATTGCTCAAGGCCGTTCAGGAACCAGGTATGGAGGACTTTAAAGTTTGGATTGTAGGCGGAGGAACCTGGGGTACTGAATATTTTGATGTGGAAAAATATGTTAAAGAACGCAATATAGAAGACAGGGTGGTTATTTGGGGGAAGGTTTCAGAAGATTTGTTAAAATTGCTTTATGAAAATTGTGATATTTTTTGCCTTCCCTCAAGAACCACAAAAAAAGGTGTGCAGGAGGGGATTCCAGTTGCCCTGATGGAAGCTATGCTTTTTGGCAAGCCTGTTATATCAACCTATCACACTGGAATCCCGGAGTTGGTTCCTGAAATCTTGATTCTTGAAAATGATCACAAGGCCTTGGCCGAGGCTCTTGTTCAACTGAAGTCACCGGAATTGAGGGAAAAGTTAGGTGTGGCCAATAGGGAAATCATCAAGAAGAATTACAGTGTAAGGAACGTAGAGGGCATTGCAAGAATCATTGAAGAAGGAATAATGGGGAGGTACTAATGAATAAAATACTCATCACTGGGGGGGCAGGTTTTATAGGTTCCGAAGTAGTTCGTAAATTCCTTCAAGCTGAAACGGATGTCATTGTGTATGATGACTTTTCCTATGGCAAAAGAGAATTTCTGCCGGAAAACAATAGAATGACCGTTGTAGAAGGTGACATTAACGATACAAAGCTTTTGACCAATACAATTTTAGAGGCCAATCCGAATTATGTTTGTCATTTGGCTGCAATGCATTTCATTCCAGATTGTAATGCTAACCCGACTGGGGCGCTTTTGGCCAATACAGTGGGGACGGAGTCTGTTTTGAATGCGTGCAAGCGTAATAAAATAGAAAAAGTCTTGGTTGCATCTACGGCCGCTGTTTATCCGATAAGCAACGACCCAAATGTCGAGGCTGAAACCGAAATTGCCCCGATTGATATTTATGGGTTGTCAAAAATGTTTGTTGAATCGCTATGCCAGAAATTCGTCAGAGAGACAGGGGTTGATGCCATTATTCTTCGATTATTCAACGCTGTTGGTCCCAGAGAGACGAATCCTCATGTGATTCCACACATATTTGAAATGCTAAACACTTCGGATACTATTCCCTTGGGAAACATTTCACCAAAGAGGGACTACATTCATACAAGTGATATTGCAGAAGCAATATACTCGCTTTGCAAAAGCCAGATACGCGGTTATGAAGCTTTCAATATCGGCACAGGAAAGGAATATTCTGTTGAAGAAGTTGTTTCAATGTTGTCGGAAATTTTAGATCGGCGGCTTTCAATCAGACAGGATGAGAATCGGATGAGGGATGTTGATAGGATGCATTTGGTTGCGGATATCAATAAAGTAAAGAGTCTGGTTGGTTGGGCGCCAAAAATGAACATTTATGATGCGCTGAAGGATACGGCAAAATATTACGGTTTGTTGAGTCCCTAATCTTGTTACATAATACGTGCATTGGCCTGACATAGACAAATAAGACCCTCACAGAGCTCTCAGAGATCACAAATTAAGTCATGCTTAAAATGAAAACAGACGCAAACTAGGTAAAGAGAGGGGCGCGCATTCTTTCCGGGTTCATCCAATCCGAGGCGAACAACCGGCGGGGTGTTCTCTGGTCGATTGATTTATTGTGCAAACAGAAATGGTTACTGACATAAAAGGAATGTTTCAATGAAAGTATTAATTTTAGCCGGAGGCTACGGCACACGACTGCATGAAGAGACTGATATCAGACCCAAGCCGATGGTCGAAATAGGAGGCTGGCCAATCCTCTGGCATATTATGAAAATATACTCACATGCTGGTTTCAATGAATTTGTTATTCTATTGGGGTATAAGGGTTATATCATTAAAGAATTTTTTGCCAATTACTATATACAGCAGAGCGATATGACTTTCGATCTTTCAAAGAATAACATGAAAATACATAACACAATTGCTGAACCCTGGCTGGTCACTCCCCTAGATACTGGCCTGGACACGATGACTGGCGGCAGGGTCAAGCGTGCAAGGGATTTCATCGGTAACGATACATTCATGCTGACATATGGAGATGGTGTTGCGGATATTAATGTTCGAGATCTCTTGAAATTTCACAGATCCCACGGAAGGGCAATAACGATGACGTCAGTTCAACCGGAGGGAAGATTTGGTGTTTGTGATATAGAATCAGACAATCGTGTTTCGAGGTTTTTAGAAAAACCAAGGGAAAGCGGGGCTTGGATTAATGGGGGTTTTTTTGTGTGTGAACCTAAAGTACTTGATTACATAGGAGGAGACAGAACTACCTGGGAGAGAGAACCGTTGCAAACACTTGCGGAAGAAGGTGAGCTATTTACCTACAAGCATAGTGGCTTTTGGAAATGTATGGATACCCTCAGAGACAAACTTTATTTGAACCAGATGTGGAATGAGAATCGAGCTCAGTGGAAAATGTGGGGTGAATAGAATGTTTGGCAATATTTATGATACGAAGAAGGTTTTGGTTACAGGCAATAGTGGCTTTAAGGGCAATTGGCTTACAGCATGGTTGTTAAATCTCGGAGCCGAAGTCTATGGCATATCAAAAGATGTTCCCACAACGCCATCAATGTTTGACATCTTAAAACTGAAAGAAAGAATTAAATATAAAGAATTTGACATTAGAGATGTTAAAAAAATGATACAATGCGTTATGGAAATCAAGCCCGATTTTGTTTTTCATTTGGCTGCACAGCCTATTGTTAGTATTTCTTACAAGGACCCGATCCAGACCATTTCAACGAATGTGCTGGGGACGGCTTCCGTGCTTGAAGCACTGAGAGTCTCTAAATGCGAATGCAACGCTATTATTATTACCAGTGACAAGTGCTATGATAATGTTGAATGGGTATGGGGTTACAGAGAAACGGATCGTCTTGGAGGTGTGGATCCATACAGTGCGTCAAAAGGAGCTGCTGAACTAATTGTAAAAACTTTCTATCATTCATATTTTAGAAATAATCAATCAAATATCGGGCTTGTATCCGCAAGAGCAGGGAATGTGGTAGGTGGGGGGGACTGGGCACTTGACAGAATTGTTCCCGATTGCATCAGGGCTTGGTCTGAGGGACAACCTGTTCAGATTCGCAATCCACAATCTACACGACCATGGCAACATGTCTTGGAACCTTTAAGTGGCTATCTGCGAGCTGGCCAGGTTCTTTACAAACAGCCGGATATTAGCGGGGAAGCATACAATTTTGGTCCTTCTGCCGAACAAGCATATACTGTCCTTGAGTTCTTACACAAACTAAGTGATTACTGTCAGTTCAATATTGAAGGTGAACAATTTTGCATTAACGAAAATTCGCTGTTTCATGAGGCCGGGCTTTTGAAATTGAATTGCGATAAAGCCTTGCACGAGCTTCAGTGGACTCCCACATTTAAATTTGAACAGACCGCCAGATTTACCGCAGAGTGGTATGATGCATTTTATAATTCCAAACAAGATATGTATGAATTTACATTAAAACAGATAGATGAATATGTCCATACAGCCAGAGAGATAGGAAATAAATGGGCAAAATAGTCCAAATAGAAGGTGTTGTTCTGACGCCACTGAGAATCATTCATATCGAAGAGGGCAATGTCCTCCATGGCATGAAGAAGGGTGACCTCGGCTATAAACACTTCGGAGAAGCGTATTTCTCTACCCTTAAGTGGAATGCGATAAAAGCGTGGAAAAAACATCTAAGAATGACATTGAACATCATTGTTCCAGTCGGGGCGATCAGATTTGTGCTTTTTGATGACCGTCAAAGTAGTATGTCAAAGGGTGCGATCATGGAAGTGGAACTTTCTCAACAAAACTATCAAAGATTAACAATTCCGCCGGGACTCTGGACGGGATTTCAGGGTATTGGCAAGGGGTTGAACCTTCTGTTAAATATTGCGGACATTCAGCATGATCCCAGTGAATCCGAAAAGCTGGATATTGTATCTGCGCAGATCAATTACAAGTGGAGCAGGCTTGCATGAAGGTTCTGATAACCGGAGCAAACGGTATACTTGGCAGCGCAATGATGCGTCTCATCAGTGGCCATGAACTCTTCCCGTTACTAAGGAGCGAATGCGATATCTCTCGTGTTGAACAAGTCTTTAAAAAAGTGAAGGAGATAGAGCCCGAGGTAATTATTCACACTGCCGCCTACACAGATGTTGAAAATTGCCAGGTGGATCAAGATAAAGCTTATCTGATAAATGCAATCGGAACTGAAAACCTTGTGAATGCTGTTATAGACCGGGGTGTTAAATTTGTTTATATTTCAAGTACAGGGGTTTATGGTAGTTATAAAGATAAACCTTACAATGAGTTTGACGAAGTTAAACCAACGACCATTCATCACAAATCAAAAATAGCCGGTGAGGAAGTAGTGCGCGGCGGTATAGGAAAGCATTTGGTTGCCCGAATAGGTTGGCTGTTCGGGGCAACCAAATCTCACCAGCGTAATTTTGTATATAACAGGTGCATTGAGGCGAAAGATAGGGGTTTCATTTACGCAGATTCGTTCCAAAAGGGTAATCCTACATATGTGGAAAATGTGGTGCGGCAGATAATATTCTTAATAGAGAACAACTATTATGGAACTTTTAACTGTGTTGATAATGGACCAGTTACAAGGCATGAGTATGTAAAGAAGATAATTGAACTTGCCGGATTAAGAACTCGTGTTGAAATTGCACCGGAGGGGCAATTTAAGAGAATTGCCCCTGTTTCGCCTAACGAGGCAGCGGTTAATTATAAGTTGCAATTGATGAATATAGACAAAATGGGTAACTGGGAAGAATCTCTGGCTCATTACATGAAATTTCTGAAAATATGTGGATGAAACATAAAAAGCAGTAACTTCGAACGACCAAAAAGTTGGCATCAATTTATGATTACTAATTCTGTTCCATTGGTTTCCGTTGTATTACCAACATACAATGCCGGTTCGAATGTCAGGTCTGCAGTGGAGAGCATACTAACGCAGACGCACGACGATTATGAATTCATCATCATAGACAATCATTCTACAGACAATACATACGAGATACTGTCTGAGTATGCCGACAGGAACAAGTGCATACGATTGTTTCAAAATAAAAGGAATATGGGATTTGCATATTCGCTCAACAAGGGTAATCATGTGGCCTGTGGTAAATTTATTGCTCGCATGGATGCAGATGACGTCAGTGTTAACAGTCGTTTGGAGAAGCAGGTGGCTTTCTTGGATCAGCATACGGAAATTGACGTTGTGAGTTCCTGGAGTGGTCAGTTTGATACCGATCCAAATGATTTATTGTTTGTTCTCAAGTGGCCGGCATCGCATGGAGAGTTGAGTCGACTGGCACGGTTTCGTACGCCATTTAGTCATCCGGCATCCATGTATCGCCGATCTGCGGTATTAGCTGTGGGAGGGTATGTTGGCTGGAATGGCCTGGAAGATTGGCATTTGTGGTCTCGATTGATACAAAATGGGTATCGAATAGCCTGTATTCAAGAAGTTCTTTACAAGTTTCGACGAGACGGGGATTTTGTCGGACGACGCAGAGGTCTTCTCTATGCCAAGGCGCATATATCATTGCAGTTGGAATTTCTGAGAACGGGTTTTGTCTCATATTTCGAATTCATCAGGAATGTTCTCTTACGGTCAACTACATGTTTTTTACCGCCTGCTACGATGCAATATGTCAGGAGAAAATTAAATCTCTGATCGTTGTGATGATATGATCGGGAAAATGGAGACACCTCTTAAACAACCTTTTTCAAAATTTAGCTGGGTCCAGTTGAAAACTCTGAGCTGCTACTTCCTTAAATATAAATATTTTTTTTCCAGAGGTAAATTATACAAAAAATTGGCAAAAAACACTTAATTTTTGATTTCGGTCATTATTCGATTCTGATTTTTTGCAATTACCCAATACCAGGATGATAAATGCCTTATCCATAGATGTGGAAGACTGGTTTTGTGTCTATAACCTGAGCAGCGTTATTCAAAAAAAAGAGTGGCATAAATATGAGAGCCGTGTATGGGGTAATACGGAAAAACTTCTTTCAATCCTCAAAACATACGACACAAAGGCCACTTTTTTCATATTGGGATGGATAGCTGAAAAATATCCTGCCATTGTTCGTAAAATTGTTGAGGAAGGGCATGAAATTGCAACGCATGGCTATTCTCATACACTGCTTACTTCGCTTACACCGAATGAATTTGATAAAGATCTTGCCCGATCTATTAAAATTATTAAAGAGTATACAAATCAGAAAATTATTGGTTTTCGTGCGCCTTCGTTCAGTATTACTACCAAAACGCTTTGGGCTTTAGATATCCTGGCAAAGTATGGTATCCAATATGACTCTTCCATATTTCCGATAGGATTTCACCCGGATTACGGTGTAGATAAAAGTCCATTACGGCCTTATCAAATTAGTGAAAACATTATTGAATTTCCATTAAGTTGTTTTGAAGTATTTGGCGGAAGGTTTCCTTGTTGTGGCGGCGGATATTTTAGAATTTTTCCTTATTTTTATACCAAG
>CAYMSW010000032.1:0-7297 GCA_964393215.1 Candidatus Woesearchaeota archaeon | reverse complement strand
GTAGGTAAGTGCCTGACTAACCTGTCAATGGGAGGAAAGTCCACACACTAATATCGGTCGCTTAATTTAAGTCGGAGAAATCCGAGGCAACCGCTCAGAAACGGCACGGCCTTACATTGTTAAGCAATGATGTTGCGAAGTCCTTGGTGACGAGGATGAGTTAACCAGCTGAGTAGATGTAGGGGAACGATGAGACGGCGAGTCCCGGCTTAGTGCAAGTCGTTGGAGACGCTTAGACGAATGTCAGAAGGTTCGTTCGATTACGAGAACCTAACAAAAAGTGGCTTACACTTGCCTACACTTTTAATTTTAGTAAACTTTTTAAGTTGTTAATTTGTCCTGAATTGGTTAAAATGATGCAAATTAGGGGGGAACAGGATGCTCTTTTAGATAAATTGAAGAAGGGCCTAAAGGAAGTTGAAAGTCGTCCTTTTGTAAGTTATCTTAGTATTAGAAGTAGCCATCCAGTTTTATTGCCTATAGTTGGTGAAGCAGTTGATGCAAATTCTGATGGAGCTGAATATTTAAATTTGCTAGCCCATAGATTTCAACCTGCTTATGGTGGACGTATGTTGACTGGTGCAATATTAGGTGATATTATAGAAAATTATGGTGAAACTTATAACTTAAGGAAAAAATCACTTAAGGAGGTAGTTAATAATATTTTTGAAGGAGATGAAGTTAAACTCCGAACTGAAAGTGGTAGGTCTTCTGGTACTACAATTGTTTATAGGGACGAAGAAATATTAAAAAAGTCTATAAGAAAACATATAACCTCATCTACTTCTAAAACAGTTGTTGAAATAAAACTGGATCTATAATTTTTTTAGAATAATGATAACTTTCCAGAACCCCTTAATTAGTAAGTTTTTTAAACCGTTCTTTATTGTTCTAAAACATGGCACAAGAAAAAGTACAAATGCCCTCTGGAATGGGTGGCTTAGTAAGGTATTTTGACGAATACAAAAGCAGGATCGAGTTTAGTCCTGGAACTGTTATTTTCTTCATAGTTTTAGTAATTGTTATTATGTTTTTGTTGCACACTTATGGCAACAGGATGTTTGGTGTATAAAATGATGCCTGGAATGAACCCAAAACAAATGCAGAAGATGATGCAAAAAATGGGTATGAAACAGGAAGAGATTGATGCTACCGAGGTTATAATTAAGACTGCTGATAAGAATTTGGTTATAAGAGATCCTCAAGTTATGAAAATTGATGCGATGGGTCAAAAATCGATACAAGTTGTTGGTGATATTGAAGAGGAAAGTTCTATTTCTAAGGAAGATGTGAATACTGTTGCTCTGCAAGCTGATGTTTCAGAGGATGAGGCTAAGAAAGCTTTGGAAAAACATCAAGGCAATCTTGCCGAAGCTATACTATCATTAACAGAAGATAAATAGCTTTCTATTGTTTTTGTGGCGTTTATGGGCCAATTTGTTTTGTAATCTGAAAATATTAAGTTTATTCCAATTTTTTCTGTTTCTTTTATTATGTCTAAATCTAAATAGTTAGCAAATAACTCGTAGTTTTTCCATTCTTTGTTTAAGACTAAGAAATTTATTCTTTTATTTTTTCTAAAATATAATATTCCTTTTAAAATATCTGAGAAGATATGATAATAAGTTGTATTGTTGTTTTTTATATTTTTTAAATTAATTGCAGTTTTTTCAAAAACATTTTTAGAGTTTACATTTAATATTTTTATATCGTGAGACTGGTGTGCGGATACACATAGAATATTGTGATTTTTATGCAGTTCTTTTGCTAATTCGAATTCTTCTGCAGTTTGAAACATATTCCTTTTTAGCGATAATCTTTTATCATCTATACAAACATAATCAATTTTACATTTGAGCGGTATTGAGAAACATACTTTTCCCATTACCTTATTATCATTTATCCATACTTTCGACAAGAATGAGTTTCTAGAAGCTTGAAGGTTTGTTGGTTTTAAAATAACATAGTTGCTTCTTTTATCGATATAAACACTTTTTATGTTAAATCTATGTATATATTCCCCAAGAGCCCTTGAATTTATAGATATTTCTGTTGATTTAGTGAATTTGCATGTATTGGCTGCTTTAAACCAAATATGGTTTTTACTTAATCTTTTGTATCCATTTATTTGATCTAATATATTAGCTAATTTTTTGTCTTTTGTATAAATTTCGACATTAATCCCTTTGTTAAAATTTTTAATTTTGCTGTGCGGTAAATGAAATTTGATAGATCTATCAGACTCATAATATCTTATTGTTTTGCCCTTCTCTCCGATTAAAAATGAACAACAGTTTTGCGATATTTTTATTGTTTTAAAATATTTATTTTGTTTTAAAAATGAGAGGGAAGTGTTGTAAATATTTATTGATCTGTGCTGTACTAATCCTTTGAATTTATATGGTCCAAACATAATTTAACTTTAGTTTTTTATATTTAAATGTCTGATGCGCGTCCATGTCAAGATGTCAACGAAATGGAGATTTGGCTGAAGCAATTATGAAGCTTAAAAAAGAATAGGTTATAAATTTCTACTGACTACCCTATATATGGAAAAGTTGAAATCTTTGGCTTTTGAGGCTAATAAGTCGCTAAAATTGGCAGACCATTTACTCCATGTTACTTATCCTTTGGCTAAAGACATTAAATTATTGGTATCTATTTTGGGAAGTATAGATAAATCTGTGAAATATGCTATAGATGCATTCATTAGGTACGATCAAATTTACAAAAGAGTAAGATCTGATCCAGATATTTACAAGGAAAAGTTAAGATTATTTTCTAAGATTTCTAGTATAAGGTATGGTTTTTTGCAATCTGACTTTGATTTTCTTGAAGAAATTGATGATATTATAAAAAAGCACAAAGAAAGTCCAATTGAATTCTCTAGGAAGGATAAGTTTGTGATTTGCTATAATGATTATAAGACCAAAGAGATAACTTTAGACTACGTTAAGGCCTGTTTCACGAAGGCAAAATCTTTTATAGTAAAATTAAACTATATATTAGATAAGGATAGGTTGGTTAATCATAAATGACATCTGTTAGCGATATTAAGGACGAACTCACGCGTGCGAACCACCTTCTATATGTTAGTTTGAAGTATACTAGGACTTGTGATATAATAAAAAATGCAATTAGCAGGATGGTTGTTGCATATGAACTTATGTTTCTTCTAGTTTTGGAGAAAATGAAGGACGAAGGTAAGCTTACTAGTGTCCCACATATGGCAGTTGATCAGGCCGAGGCTCTTAGTAAGTTCAAGAGAGGTATTAGGGAATACGTTGATAATTATTTATTGTTGAAGGAAATTGACAAGGCAGCTTTTGAGAGAAGGGATGAGTACAGAAAAGGCGTTACCTTGATAGCAAAAGTTAGCGATGGAAAGGTTGAGATCGATATTCCAAAGTTAATGTTTCATTATGAAAAAGCTGTGGAGTTTGTAAATTTAATGGGGGATTGGTTAGAATGACTAGATTTGTAGGAATTTTATCTGGAAAGGGTGGTGTTGCGAAGACTACAACCACTGTTAATCTTGGTGCTGCATTTAATTATTTTGGTAGAGATGTTACTGTTGTTGATGGGAATTTGAGTACTCCTAATCTTGGTTTGCATCTTGGTGTTCCTGTTGTTCCGATTTCTTTACATGATGCTTTGAAAGGAAAAAGTAGTATTGTTGAAAGTGTGTATAAGCATGGTTCTGGGTTGAAGGTTGTTCCTGCTAGTTTGTCTTTACTTGACTTGAAAGATGTTGCTCCGAGTAAGCTTTCTAAAGTTTTGCCTAGATTAGATGGCCTGACTGATATTGTTTTAATTGATGGAGCCCCTGGTTTGGGTTCAGAAGCTATGGCTGTTATGAAGGCTGTTGATGAAATTATAATTGTTACCAATCCTGAGATGCCTGCTGTTACTGATGCTTTGAAAATTTCTAAGATTGCTGATGAAATGGGGAAAACTGTTAGGGGAGTTATCTTGACTAAGACCGGGGAAGATTATGATCTGAGTGAAGAAAATGTTGAGAGGATGATTGAGAAACCAGTGTTGGCTACTATTCCGTATGACAAAGCTATTCGTGAAAGTTTGATTAGAAAAGATCCAGTTGTTTATACAAATCCAAAAAGTAAATCTGCTATTGGTTATAAAAAGTTGGCTGCTTCATTGATTGGTGTTGATTTTAATGAGAGAGTTGAAGGAAAGTTCGGTTCTTTTTTGAGAAGAGTTGGGTTGAAAGGTTAAACTTATAAATTAAATATTTTCTTTACTTTTTATGACGGTGTTAGTTTAATGGTTAGAATTTGCGGTTGTGGTCCGTAAGACGCGGGTTCGATTCCCGCACATCGTCCTTCTTTCACTACTCTTAATGGTAAGGAAACTTTTATATAATGTAAATTTCAAAATTAGTATATATTTATGATTAATTAAGGAGGTGAAAATGGTTAAGAAGAAGAAGGGTTCAGGAACACTTGGTAGTTGGGCCTTCTTATTGGGAGTTGTATTGGCTTTGCTCTTTAGCTTTGTCAGTTATCCACAATATGCCTGGGTCTTAGTTATCTTGGGTATGGTCGTTGGATTGTTAAATATAACTTCTGGTGAGACATATCACTTCTTACTTGCAGGAACAGCATTAGTAATTGTTGGTAACTTCGCTGGAAACGTACTAGAACCTGTTGTGTACTTGTCCGGTGTATTTGATAACTTGGTTACTTTGTTCGCAACTTCTACAATTGTAGTTGCACTAAAATCTGTTTTTGTTATTGCAAGGAAGTAAGGCCTCTTTCTTATTTTTTTATTTTTTTAGTAAACTTTAAAAAGAGTGTATTATCTTTATTTTTAGTTAAAATGGTATTAAATACTGAGGCGAAAGGCATGATGAATGCTGGTTGTATTCATCGTTTGTAACTCTAGTTTTTATAGTCTTTACTCTAATATTTTTTCTTTGAGCGAAAGCTCTATTTCTTATGGCAGTTGTGGTGTAATGGTAGCACGTAAGCCTGTGGCGCTTAAGGAGCGGGTTCAATTCCCGCCTTCTGTCCTAAACGTTTATAAAAAACAAAATACAGAGGTAAGAATATGAAACTGCAAACCGCTAAGGGAATGAGGGATTTTGGCCCTGAAGAGAAGATTTTGAGAGACGGAGTTGTAAAAAATTTGGTTGAAATCTTTGAGATTTATGGTTATTCTCCTTTGGAAACTCCTATCGTGGAAAGTTATGATGTTTTAAGTGCTAAATTTGCCGCTGGTCAAGAGTCTGATGCTTCTAAGGAAATTTTCAAGCTGAGTGATCAGGGAAAGAGGAAATTAGGATTGAGGTTTGATTTGACTGTTCCTTTTGCAAGATTTATTGGAATGAATCCTGGACTGAAAATGCCTTTCAAAAGATATCAGATTGGAGAGGTTTTTAGAGATGGTCCGATAAAGTTGGGTCGTTATAGAGAGTTCTGGCAGTGTGATGTTGATGTTGCTGGTGTTGAAAATGTTAGAGCAGATGCTGAGCTTATTTGTTTGGCCATTGATTCATTTGCAAAGTTGGGATTGGATGCTTTTATTGAATTAAATAATAGAAAATTGTTGAAAGGAATAATTGAAGATGTTGGAATAAAGCAAAGTGTCTCTGACTCTGTGATAATTTCTATCGATAAGTTTAGTAAGATTGGAAAAGCTGGTGTTGAGAAAGAATTGAAGAAGAAAGTTTCTGCTGGACAGATTAAGAAATTGATGAAGTTCTTTAGTTTTAGTGGAAGTAATAAGGAAAAGTTAAAGTTTTTGAGAGAGAATGTTAAATCTAAGATTGGAGTTGAAGGTTTGGAAGAGATTGAGCAAATGCTTTCTTATATTCCCGCTATAAAAAGGAAGAAAGTTGTATTTAATGTTTCTTTGGCTAGAGGTCTTGGTTATTATACCGGTCCGATATTTGAATGTTTTTTGAAGAAAAGCAAAATTAAATCTTCTATTTGTGCCGGTGGAAGGTATGATGAAATGATGAAATTCTATGTTGGTAGAAAAGTTCCAATGACTGGAATCAGTTTTGGATTGGATGTTATTGGAGAAGCTTTGAAATTACAAGGTGTTGATGCTAAAAAAACTGCCGTTGAGTTGTATGTTATTCCTATTGCTGGTGTTGATTGTTTTGAAATAGTTAGTGGACTGAGAGATTCTGGGATTAAAGTTGATTTTGATTTGGTAAGTAAGGGAATTTCTAAGAATTTGGATTTTGCTGATAAATTGGGAATTCCTTTTGTTTTGTTTATCGGCCCAAAAGAATTGAAGTTGAATAAATTTAAGTTGAAAGATATGAAATCTGGAAAGGAAGAAATATTAAGTTTGGAAAAAATAAAGAAAAAATTAAGCTAATTCTAACTTAATTCCGCCCATTTTTTTAGCTAGCAAGTTGTATAGCCATGCGAAGAATAATGCTGCCAAGAACCATACTATTCCATACATTAGTATTGGTGAAATTAATAGTATCGGATTTGTAACTACTTCTCCAAGGCCAGTTCCTTGTATCATCCCAGCTATGATTACAACAATATCAAGAATAACTCCCATTACTAATCCTGCAACTCCTGCTATTTTTGCAATTGGCATTGGTTGCATGTATTTTATCTCTTTCATTGTTTTACCTCCTTTTTCTTTAAGTTAATGTTAATCTCTCCAAATGATTTTTCTTGGTTCATGTTTATCTTATTTTGATTTTCTAGATGTAACAGCGGAACAAATGTAAACACTTTATCTTCTCTTGAATTTGAAGGCACTAACTGTGTGAATGTTAAATCTCCTTTTTTTGTATTAAAAAAGCTTATGATTTTCCCATATATTTCTTTTACTTTTTCTCCTAGGTCAATTTTCTTTTGTGGGATTTCCAGTGCATCTGGAATTGTATCGTATATTTCCCTTCTAACTTTTCTTCTTGTGTCTACCTCTAGTGCTTTTTCTAGTGCTGAAACTAGATCTTGGATGGATACTTTTCTTTTTCTTGCTATTGGTGTTTTTATTGTGAGTCTTGGATGTACTAATGTTTGTTGTTCATCTTCTAGAGCTTCTATGTATTCTTCCTCTTCTTGACTGAATAATTGATTATCAAAATTAGCTATGTTTTCTGTTAGAAGTTTGTTTGATTTTATTTTTAGAAGAATTGCCGATGCTAAGATTACTTTTCCTGATACAAAGAAATTTGTTTCTTGTAATTTTCTAACTGTATCTAAGTATTTTTTTGATAATAGAGACACATCTACATCCCAGGGACTCATTCTTTCAGATTTAACTAAATCGTAAAGGATATCCTGCCAGGTTAGCTCAT
>CAYMSW010000031.1:0-7511 GCA_964393215.1 Candidatus Woesearchaeota archaeon | reverse complement strand
GGAATGTCTCCAGAAATGATGATGTAAACTTTTATATACCTCTTTTTCTATTTTCTTTTATGTTCAAAAAACAAGATAACTTTCTAAAATTAAACGAAAAGATAAACAAATTTATAGATGCAAAAAGATTTGAAGAAGCACTAAGACTTTATTCACAATTATCAAAATTAAATGAAGAAAAATATGAAGATTTATTCAACAAAACAAGAATACAACTTCTAACATACCAAAAAATAAACGAGATTTCTTACGCTTTAGACTCAAATGACTCAGAAATGATAAGACATCACCTAAATCTCCTAGAAGAATACATAAACGTTCCAACCCTAAAGAAAGCAATAAAAGAATTCGCAGTAAAAAAGCTAGAACACTTCACAAAAGTATACCAATACAAAATCCACAAAAACGAAATAGAAAAACTACTAGAAGAAGTTTACCACCTAATAAACGAAGCAAACTATGACAAAGCACTAGGACTATTCCCACAAATCTTCGATCAATACAAACAAATGATAGAATACTTCCCAAACGAAGAATTATACAAATACATAACAGAAGTAAGGGACAATTTAAAAATAAGTTTACTCGAAGAGAAGGAATATGGCAAAGTTGCACAACTAACTAAGAAGAAATAAAAATGTTTGAAATAATAATTCTTTTATTGGCCGGCATCGGGGCAGGAATAGTTACAGGATTGGTTGGAGCAAGTGCAGTAATGGTTGCAGCACCACTTCTAATAATATTTTTAAATTATTCAGCATATCTTGCAATCGGATTAGCATTATCAATTGATGTTTTTGCATCTTTATTTGCAACCTTAATTTATCATAAGAAAGGAAAACTAAAAATAAAACCAAGTTTGGTCTTACTAATTTCTTCATTAGTCGCAGTAATCATTGGGAGCTATTTTTCAAAATACATTCCATCTGATGGGCTTGGTCTTGCGACAGGAATTGGAATTGTCCTGGCAGGAACTTCAATAATAGTAAAAAAGAAAAAGAATTTTTCAACAACAAAGAAAATAACATTTTTTGAGAAACACAAAACACCATCTTTAATTTTAGTTGGATTATTGATTGGAACAATAGCAGGAGTTTTTGGAGCAGGTGGTGGAATAATGATATTGCTATCTCTAATCTTAATCTTAGATTACAAAACCCATGAAGCAATTGGAACTTCTGTTTTCCTCATGATTTTTATTGCATTGTTTGGTGGAGTTGCACACTACATTAACATGCCTTTCTCGGCTACTTCTTTAGTAGCAGGAGGTATTGGAGGCATATTCGGAGCAGTAGGAGCTTCTAAATTTGCAAATAAATTAAAAGAAAAAACACTAAATAAATTAGTTGGAACAGTAATAATCATTCTCGGACTTTTATTAGTACTAAAGAATTCTATGTTTTGAAAAGAAAAGAATAAGCTTTAAAAGACTCTACAACTTGAAATTCTTATGTTTAGCTCACTAAAAGAGAAGTTTAAAGGAATTGCAAAGAAATTCTCAGAAGAATCAGAAAAAGCTATGATTGTAGAGAAAGAAGAAACTCCTAAAGAAGAGCTTGAAGAAAAAGAAGGCGTAGTAAAAAAAGTAAAACAGGCAATTGCAACAAAAAAAATCTCAGATAATCAATTTGAAGAAATGTTCTGGGATTTAGAAATGGGACTTCTAGAAAACAATTTAGCAGTAGAAGTTATAGAAAAGCTAAAAGACAATCTAAAAGTAGATTTAGTAGACAATCCAATAGAAAAATCAAAAATAAAAACAATAGTTGAAGAATCACTAAAAGAAACAGTTAAAGAATTATTTCAAGAAGAACCAAAAGATTTAGTAGAAGAAATAAAAAAGAAAGAAGGACCATACATAATCTTATTCTTGGGAGTGAACGGCTCAGGAAAAACAACTACAATAGCAAAAGTAGCAAAATACCTACAAACAAATAATCTAAAACCAGTTCTTGCAGCTTCAGACACATTCAGAGCAGCAGCAATTGATCAATTACAACATCACGCAGAAGCACTAAACATTCCAATAGTAAAGCACGATTATGGCTCAGATCCAGCAGCTGTAGCTTTTGATGCAATTAAGTTCGCAAAAGCAAAAGAAGCAGATGTAGTTCTTATAGACACTGCAGGAAGAATGCACAGTAACATCAACCTAATGGATGAACTTAAAAAAGTTACAAGAGTTGCAAATCCAGACTTCAAAATGTTCATAGGAGAAAGTATAACCGGAAATGACTGTGTAGAACAAGCAAAAAGATTTGAAGAAGCAGTTGGAATAAATGGAATCACATTAACAAAAACAGACGTTGACAATAAAGGCGGAGCAGCAGTCTCAATTTCATACATAACAGGAAAGCCAATATATTTCATGGGTTATGGTCAAGAATATGGAGACATAGAAAAGTTCAACTTAGACAAATTAATAGGTAATCTAGGATGGTAATGGAAAAACTAGGACAATCATTGAAAGGAGTTCTAAAAAAAATAGCCGGAGCACCTTTAGTAGATGAAAAACTAGTTAATGAAATAGTAAAAGAAATACAAAGAGCACTTCTACACGCAGACGTAAACGTAAAATTAGTTTTCGAGCTAAGTAAAGACATCAAAGAAAGAGCATCAGAAAAAGAAATTCCAAAAGGATTGTCATACAGAGATTATTTAGTAAGAATTGTTTTCGAAGAACTTACAAAATTCTTAGGTGGAGAAACTAAAGGAGTAAAGATAGGAAAAGAAAGACCATTCAAAATTATGTTAGTGGGTCTTTTCGGAAATGGTAAAACAACTACGGCAGGAAAATTAGCAAGTTATTATTCTAAAAGAGGTTACAAAGTAGCAATGGTTGGTTTAGACGTACACAGGCCAGCAGCTATGAAACAACTAAAACAATTAGGTGACAAACTAAAAATAAAAACAATCACAGATGAAAAAGAAAAAAATCCAGAAGACATTTGGAAAAAATACAAATCAGAGTTAAAAGGATTTGATATTATAATCTTTGACACATCAGGAAGAGATGCATTATCAGAAGATTTAGTAAAAGAGATTGAAACTTTAAACAAAAAGTTAGATCCACAAGAAAATCTTTTAGTTATCAGCGCAGACTTAGGACAGACTGCAGAAATGCAAGCAGAACAATTCCACAAAAGCTGTAACATAACTGGTGTTGTAGCAACAAAGATGGATGGAACTGCAAAAGCAGGTGGAGCATTATCAGCGACGGCAGTAACAGGTGCACCAATTAAATTCATCGGAGTTGGAGAAAAAACAAGCGATATAGAAGAATTTGATCCAGAAGGTTTTGTTGGACGTTTGCTAGGTATGGGAGATATCAAAGGACTCTTAGAAAAAGCAAAGGAAGTAATGTCTGAAGAAGATGCACAAGATTTAGGTAAAAAATTCCTGAAAGGAGATTTCAACTTCTTAGATTTATACGAACAACTTTCAGCAATGAAAAAGATGGGGCCACTAAAAAAAGTGATGGAAATGATTCCCGGCATGGGAAATATGAAACTTCCAAAAGACATGCTAGAAGTTCAAGATGAAAAACTCAAAAAATGGAAACACATAATGAAATCCATGACAAAAAAAGAATTAGAAGATCCCGATTTAATGTTTAACAGAAAAAGAATAGAAAGAGTTGCCAAAGGAGCAGGAGTTACATCAACAGAAGTTAGAGAATTACTAAAACAATACAGAATATCTAAAAAAATGATGAAACAAATGAAAGGCAACCCAGAAAAACTAATGAAGAAATTCAAGATGCCAAAATGAAAATAATCTACACCGGCGCAGAAGCAATACTCTATCTCGAAAAAAGAAATTTAGTAAAGGAAAGAATAAAAAAATCATACAGACATCCAGATATTGATCTAAAAAAAAGAAAATATCCAACAAGAAGAGAAAATAAAATTCTTACAAAAGCAAAAAAAGTTGGAATAAAAGTCCCAGATGTTCTACAAGTAGACGAAAACAATACAAAAATAGTAATGGAATACATCAAAGGAGACGTTATAAAAAATACACTAGATAATTATACAAAAGAAAAGAGAAAAAAAGTCTCAAAGAAAATAGGAGAACAAACAGCATTAATGCATGACAACGAAATAATCCATAACGACCTAACAACATCAAATATGATTCTAAAAGGAGAAAAAGTTTACTTCATAGACTTCGGATTAGGATTTATTTCAAACAAAACAGAAGATAAGGCAGTAGATATCCATTTACTAAAACAAGCTTTTGAAAGCAAACACTACTTATACTATGATGAAATTCTGAAAGCATTCTTACGGGGCTACAAGAAATCCAAAAACTACAAAGAAACTCTAGAAAGACTAGAAAAAGTAGAAAAAAGAGGCAGATACAAGAGAAAAAACGCCAATTAATAAAATTTATAAATCAAATATAACCGCTAAAACAAACAATGACGCCGAAAGCTCTTGAAGTACAAGTTGGGGAAAACGATCAAAAAGCAAGATTGATAATGGACAGAGTATTTGCTTCTAGGGACGAAATACCTTTCTCTGAATTGCAAGCAATTTTCATTAAAGAACTAAGTTATGTTCCAGTAAGATTATGCGACACAACTGAAATAGAACAAGCAAGAGAGACAAATAGAAGGTGGATTTTTTACAAAGTTAATGGAGAAATAGTAACAAACAAACTTTACGACGGTTAATTCTCAAAAGCAACAATAGCTTTAACTTTATCATCAGAACCAAGTCTCATAACTCTTACACCCTGTGTATTCCTACCGACTTTAGAAATATTCTTTACATTTGTTCTTATCAATATCCCTTTCTTTGAAATAATCATAACTTCTCTATCTGAAGGAACACATTTCACACCAACAACTTTACCATTCCTCTCAGTAGTTTTGATATTAATAACTCCTTTTCCACCCCTGTTAATCAATCTATAATCTTCAATTCCAGTTCTCTTACCGAAACCATTCTCACTTACAGTTAAACAAGTACCTTCAGCAATTTCCATATCTACAACTTTGTCATTCTTACCTAAACTAATTCCTCTTACACCAGTAGAACCACGCCCACTAGATCTAACATTCTTCTCATTAAATCTTACAGCCATACCATTTGAACTAGCCAACAACAATTCCTTATTACCATCAGTCAATTTAACACTAACTAAATTATCATCTGCTCTCAAACCAATTCCAATTATTCCAGTTTTTCTTGGTCTAGAATAATCTTTCAACTTAGATTTCTTCACTAAACCTTTCTTCGTAGCCATAACCAAATATTTTCCTTCAGAGAAATCACTAACAGAAATAACTGCACTAACTTTCTCATCTTTTCCAACACCTAGCAAATTAACTATATTTCCACCTTTAGAATATCTAGAAGTACTTGGTATAGCATAGGCCTTCAACCAGTAAACTTTTCCTTTATTTGTAAAGATCAATAAGTAATCATGGGTGTTACATACAAAAACATCTTTGACAAAATCACTTTCCTTTGTCTCCATAGCTTTGATTCCCTTTCCACCCCTCTTTTGCTGTTTGTAAGTATCAACAGGCAATCTGTTCACATAACCATCGCTAGTTAAAGTAATCGCGACCTCTTCCTTCTTAATTAAATCTTCATTTTCAATCTCTTCACCATCATCTTCTATTCTAGTTAATCTATCATTTCCATACCTTTTCTTCATTTCTTTCAATTCATCTTTGATTATCTTCAAAATCTTACTTTCATCAGCCAAAATCTCTTTCAACTCTTTAATCAACTTCAAAAGTTCATCATATTCTTCTTTCAGTTTATTTGTTTCAAGAGAAGTTAACTTTTGCAGCCTCATATCCAAAATAGCCTGTGCTTGAACTTCACTTAACTTAAATCCAGATATCAAAGAAGCTTTAGCAACAGCCACATCTTTACTTGATTTAATTGTTTTAATAACAGCGTCGATATTATCCAAAGCAATCTTCAGACCTTCTAAGATATGTGCTCTTTTCTCAGCCTTATCCAAATCAAATTTAGTTCTTTTAGTTACAACATTTTTTCTGTGTGCAACAAAATGCAACAATAAATCTCTAAGACTCAAAACTTTTGGTTCATTATCAACCAAAGCAAGCATATTTATTCCAAAGGAAGTTTGCAACTGAGAATGTTTATACAACTGATTCAAAATTAATTCAGGATTAAAACTTCTCTTCAATTCTATAACAACTCTCATTCCAGTTCTATCACTTTCATCCCTAATATCAGAAATCCCCTCTACTCTTTTGCTCTTTACTAATTCAGCAATTGTTTCTATCAAATTTGTTTTGTTAACTTGGTAAGGAATTTCAGTAATTATAATTCTTTTTTCTTCAACATCACAAACGGCTCTGACTTTAATCTGACCCTTTCCAGTTTTAAATGCATTTACAATTCCAGAATTACCTAAAATAATTCCACCGGTTGGAAAATCAGGGCCCCTAATTACTTCCATCAACTCATTCAACTCAACTTCAGGATTATCAATTACTTTTATTGCAGCATCAGAAACTTCATTCAAATTATGTGGAGGAATGTTTGTTGCCATACCGACGGCAATTCCATATGAACCATTAACTAAAATATTTGGGAATTTAGAAGGTAAAACTAAAGGCTCTTCTAAACTCTCATCAAAATTAGGTACAAAAGGAACAGTTTCTTTTTCAATATCTTCCAAAATTTCTTCAGCAACTTTATCCAACTTAGCTTCTGTATACCTCATAGCTGCAGGAGGATCACCATCAACAGAACCAAAATTACCTTGGCCTTTAACTAATGGATGTCTCAATGAAAAACTTTGAGCCATCCTAACTAAAGAATCATAAACTGCAGTATCTCCATGTGGATGGAATTTACCTAAAACTTCTCCAACAACTCTTGCAGACTTTCTAAAAGGTTTATTGCTCAACAAACCCATATTATACATTGCATAAAGAATTCTTCTATGAACTGGTTTCAAACCATCTTTAACATCTGGCAAAGCCCTACCAACAATAACAGACATAGCATAATCTATGTAACTCTCTTTCAATTCTGTCTCTATTAGTCTCTGCTTTACTCTGTCCATATTACACGTCCAAATTCCTTACTTCTTTTGCATGAGCTTGTATGAACTCTCTACGTGGTTCAACTTCAACACCCATAAGAACGCTAAACAACTCATCAGACAAAACAGCATCCTCAATTGTAATTTGCTTCAAAGTTCTTTTCTCAGGATCCATAGTAGTATCCCAAAGCTGATCAGGATTCATTTCTCCTAAACCCTTATACCTTTGAATTGTTATTCCTTCTTTTCCAATTTCTTTCAACTTTTCTTCAAGTTCAGCATCAGAATAAACATAAGTAACGCTCTTACCTTTCTTAATCCCATAAAGAGGAGGAACTGCCAAATACAAATAACCTTTATCAATCAAAGGCTTCATTTGCCTATAAAAGAAAGTCAAAAGTAAAGTTGCAATATGATTTCCATCAATATCAGCATCAGTCATAATTATAATTTTATGATATCTTAATTTA
>CAYMSW010000030.1:0-7652 GCA_964393215.1 Candidatus Woesearchaeota archaeon | reverse complement strand
AAATTAGCAGAGAACAAAAACCTAACAAACTTCTTTATATTATCAAATATAGCACGCCCTTCTTTTATAGCCAAAACAATAGAATGAAAACCATCATCTAAAAGAACAATATCGGAAGCCTCACGAGAAACATCAGTTCCAGTCTTACCCATTGCAACACCAACATCTGCTTTTTTCAAAGCAGGAGCATCATTGATTCCATCTCCAGTCATTGCAACAACTTCACCATTAGCTTGTAAAGCTTTCAAAACTCTAACTTTATGCTCTGGATTTACTCTTGCAAAAATATCAGTTTGCTTAACCAAATGTTTTAACCTATCATCTGATAATTTCTCCAACTCCTTACCAACCATAACTTCAGTTCCAAAACCTAACTCTCTAGCAACAGCTTGCGCAGTAGCAGAATTATCTCCAGTAATCATTACAACTTTTATTCCGGCTTTCTTACACACACTAACAGCATTTCTTGCTTCTTTTCTTGGAGGATCTCTCATCCCCATCAATCCCAAAAACGTCAAATCTTTCTTATTTCCATTTTCAGCATAAGCAAATGCCAAAACTCTAAGAGCATTTTTAGCCATCTTATGATCAACAGCTAAAATCTTCTCTTTCATCTTAGAAGTAAAATGAACCTTACGACCATTAACCAAAATAAAATTACATTTATCTAAAACAACTTCAGGGGCTCCTTTCAAATGCAAAACTTTCTTATTCCCTTTCCTATCCATTGTTGCCATATATTTTTTAGAAGAATCAAAAGGAACCTCATCAACCCTCTCAAAATCTCCAGAACCAATTCCACCTTTCTTAGCAGCAACTTTCAAAGCCAACTCAGTAGGGTCACCAAACAAACCTTTCAACTTAGAATCGTTACACAACCAAGCACATTCCAACAACTTATCAATTCTCTTTGGATCAAAACTCTGCCCAGAAATAGTAAACTTACCATCAGTAGAATATCCTTCACCACTAACTCCAATCATCTTTCCATCAGAATAAATATGAGTAACATCCATCACACCAGCAGTCAAGGTACCAGTCTTATCACTACAAACAACAGTAGTAGAACCAAGAGTCTCAATCGCAGACAGCTTCCTAACCAAAGCCCTACTTTTAACCATTCTCTGCGTACCAAGAGCCAAAGTAATAGTAACAACAGCAGGCAAACCTTCTGGAATTGCAGCAACAGCTAAACTAATAGCAGTCATAAAATTTTGAACTAAATCTAACCCTCTAATAAAACCAATAATAAATAATAAAATAACAATACCCAAGACACCAATACCTATTTTCTTACTAAACTTAGCTAAACTCTTCTGCAAAGGAGTTTCCTCATCTTTTATCTCTGCCAAGGAACTTGCAATCTTTCCAAACTCTGTTTTTCCACCAGTACCTGTAACAACAGCCAAACCACGACCATACGTAACAATTGTTCCCCCATAAACCATATTTATTCTATCAGCAAGAACGAGACCTTCCTTCAGAGCACCAAGTTCCTTTTTAACAGGAGAAGATTCACCAGTCAAAACAGCCTCATTTATTTCTAAACGACCAGACTCTAAAAGTCTGGCATCGGCAGAAATCTTATCACCAGTTTCAAGAACTAAAATATCTCCAGGAACAACTTCATCAGAATTAATTACTTTTGTAACTCCATTCCTAATCACCTTAGCATGAGGAGCTCCCATCTTCTTCAACATCTCTAAAGACTTCTCGGCCTTATGTTCTTGATAAAAACCAAGAAAACTATTTAGAATAACAATTGCGAAAATAACCCAGCCATCAACAAATCTTCCAATCAAAAAAGAAACAACAATGGCAGCCAATAAAATATAAACCAATGGATTCTTGAACTGCCTAAAAAATATTTCAAATGCAGAAACCTTTTTCAAATGAACCAAAGAATTTCTTCCATACTTACTCAACCTAACTCTAGAATTTTTCTCAGACAAACCTTTCTTAGAATCAGTTTCTAGAAATCTCACAACTTGTTCCTCTTTTTTAGAATAAGCATCTTTCATATCCTAAAATCTACAAAGTAACTATTTAAAATTAATTATTTAGCAAAACTTAAATACTGACAAAATAAAAGACAATTATGGTAAAAGTAATGAATGTTGTCTTCGGAATTGGAATAGCAATAATTCTATTTTCACTAACATTACTAGGATTCCATGCATTCTATCCTGCCCCTGAATATGATGAAATCTGTGAGACAGACTACGAAATAGTCAGACTAGAACAAAACATAACAGAAGAAGAAATAGCTGAGCAACAACAATGCAGGGATGAATTCAGGGATGCGCATGATAACTGGTCAAGAAACATATTCATAATTGCCGTAATCACTGGGATAGTTGTAGTTTCAGCAAGCCTATTCACACTAAATATGATTAGTATAGGTGCAGGAATCGCATTGGCAGGAATAGCAACAATAATCTATGGATTCATTGCGGGATTCGACGGGACAAGTGATGTTCTAAGATTCTTTATAGGATTAATAGTAACAGCAATAGTAATAACATACGGTGTAATCATTCACAAAAAAGCAAAATAATTCTAAATTGCTAACCTTTTTAAAACCAAAATTTGTCTTATTCTTGGCCCTATAGTTTAATGGATAGAATTCCGGCCTTCGGAGCTGGAGATCCGAGTTCGAATCTCGGTGGGGCCACTCCAACAAATTTAAATACAATAAGAAACAAAAAAAACCATGAGAGTTGATAACTATTTTTATGCAGGCTTAGATTTCATAATAGATAAAAGAGGAAACCCCTGGTTCATAGAAGCAAATTTTAGTCCAAGGTCAAACACTTTCTACGAAATACTGAAGGACCATTCAGTTATGGATGGAGTTGCAAAACTCATGAAAAAAAATGGTGGAAACATTGCTGTAATGGCCTCAGACGTAAAAAGAGGAAAAAACACAGGAGTGTGGCACTATTATGTTCTCAAAAGAAAAATACCAAATGTAAGGTTGTGTTACGCAAAACAAAATATAAAAAACAGATCACGCTTCATCGATTCAAAAGGAAACGTATTCAAGCCAGATACAATATTTAGACATTATTACGATATAAATCCTGCAATTGAAAAAAAGACACTAGTCATAAATCCAACAGTAATAAAAACAACAGTAGGAAACAAAGCAAAATGCTTAGACCTAATTAAAGAAGCAAAAGTAAATCATCCAACGACTATAATAGTAAAAAATAAAGAAGACGTAAGAAAAATAATAGCTCAAAATCCAGAGACATTTAAAGAAGGACTAGTTCTAAAACCAAACGACTCGTCAGAAGGCATAGGTGTTCAAGTTCTAAGAAGAGGAGAAAAGATACCAGATATAAAAGAAGAAGAACTCTTAGAACAAAGAATAGTTCCAAGACTGCATCACCACTCTTACTGGGATGTTAGAACATACGTAATAAACGGAAAATTTGTTGGCGGCCTAATCAGAGAAAGTAAAAAAAGAGTAACAAACACAGCATTAGGAGCACACGCACTAAAATTACCAAAGAAACTTCTAAACAAACTAAAAGGACCATCACTAAAAGTAGTAAAAACAATAGATAAATATGCAACACAAAACGTAAGAAAGATTTAAATAATTCTAAAATAAAAAACAAGCATGGTAAGTTTCGAAGCAATAATTTGGTACCTATTCCTACTGGATGCACTTGGAGCAAATATATTTGTGTGGGCAGGATATGGAAAAGGCATCAAAAAGAAATTAAAAGGATTCTTCAAGCATTTCCCCCTTACAAAGGGCTGGGCAACAATGTATTTGGTGTTAGTTCTATGGGTTGGATACGCACTATATAGACTTGGTATACTTCCTTAGTAACATTTAAAAAAGGAAAATAAGTCAAATTAAAGTGCGCGGGAGTGCCGGAGCGGTCAAACGGGATAGGCTCAAGACCTATTGGCTTAGTGCCTACGCAGGTTCGAACCCTGTCTCCCGCATATATTTCTAAGCACAATAAAGAATAATAAAAGAAATACATTTCCAACAACATGAAAGTAGCTCTAATCGGGACACACTGTGTTGGAAAAACTGGTTTGTTGGGGCTAACCTATTCTTGGTTCATAAGAAATGGCGAAGATGTCAACATAGTTAAAGAAATGTCTGAAAGCCCCCCCGTTCCCTTAAAAATAAACGAAGAATCCGAACTTGTAGATCAAAGAGCAATAATTCTCTTACAAATGGCTTTTGAAGAAGCAATTGGAAGAAAGCATGATCACCTAATAACAGATAGAGGAACAATTGATAATTGGATGTATCTACAGAGAGTCAAAGAAGAAGCTGAAAAAAGAACGCCCTTGTCTGAAATTGAACAGAGAATTTTATCAGATTTGGGAGATCTTGTCTTAAGTTGGAGTTCAACTTATGATTTTCAATTCCTGCTTACCCCCGGCAGATATAGGCTTGAACCAAATAGAACTCGATCAATAAATCCTTCATTTCAAAGAGAAATACATGAAAGACTTATGGGGTATATTGGAGATAATCAAATGCCGAATATTTACTCATTATCTCCTACTGAAGATCATTTCGAACAAGTCAAAAGAGCAATAAGAGAAAAATATCCGGGAAAATTCAAAGAGGACTAATTCAAAACACTTAAAAACCCTAAATTCTAGCTCTAGACCATTAAAGAACGTCGAATTCTCAACAATCTAGAGCTAATAACAAGCGATTTACCTGCTTTAAAAAGGTATCGGAGAAAGAAAAAAATGAAAAAATATGTAACGGATACGTCCGTAATAATAGAAAAAATAGCTTCAAAGCTAATAAAAAAGGAAGAAATAGTTGGAACTATCATAATTCCTAATGCTGTTGTAGCAGAATTAGAAGCTCAGGCGAACAGAAGAAAAGAAATTGGATTCTTGGGACTTGACGAGCTAAAAGAACTACAAAAGCTAAAGAAATCAAAGAAGGTAGATATAACTTTCCAAGGTGAAAGACCTACTGTAGATCAAATAAAGTTTGCAAAAGCTGGTGAAATTGATGCTTTAATCAGAGATATAGCTTACAAAGAAAAAGCTACACTAATTACAGCAGACAAAGTTCAAGCAGAATCTGCAAGAGCATACGGTTTAGAGGTTAAATTCATAGAATTAAAAACACCAATAGAAAAAGCACAAATAGAGAAATTCTTTGACACAAAAACCATGTCGGTTCACTTAAAGGAAGACACCGTTCCAGTAGGAAAAAAAGGTGAACCTGGAAATTGGAACTTGGTAAAACTAGGAAAGAAAAAAATTTCAAGAAAAAGAATGGAAGAACTTGCAAAAGATATTGTTGAAAAATCAAAAATGGATCCAAAATCATTCATAGAGATTTCAAGACAAGGTTCAAGTGTAATTCAATACAGAAATTACAGAATTGTTATTGTAAGAACTCCTGTTTCAGATGGTTTAGAAATAACCGCAATCAGACCAATAAAAAAACTTTCACTAGATGACTACAAAGTACCAAAAGAAATCTTAGAGAGAATAAAAACAAAAGCAAGAGGAATTTTAATTGCTGGTGAAACTGGCTCTGGTAAATCTACTTTTGCACAAGGTATTGCAGAATTCTACCAAAAAGAAGGAAAAATAACAAAGACAGTAGAATCTCCAAGAGATTTACAGCTAAAAGAAGATATAACTCAATACTCAAAGAGCTTCACATCTTCAGAAGAGATTCACGACATATTATTCCTATCAAGACCAGACAATATAATCTTCGACGAAGTTAGAGACACACCAGACTTCAAACTCTTCACAGATTTAAGACTCGGTGGTTCAAATTGCCTGGGAGTTATTCACTCTGCTTCTGCAATAGACTCTGTACAGAGATTTATTGGAAGGCTGGATATTGGAATGATTCCATCTGTAATTGACACAATAATTTTCATGGATTCTGGAAAGATAGCTTCTGTACTAACGTTGCAAATAACTGTAAAGGTTCCACACGGAATGACTGAATCAGATTTGTCAAGACCTGTAATAGAAGTATATGACTTCATGGAAAACAAGCCAGCATACGAAATCTATTCTTACGGAGAACAAACAGTTGTTATTCCAGTAACATCTGAAAAATCTCCAACAATAGAACTTGCTGAAAAACAACTAGTGAGAGAAATAAGAAAATATTCAAACAAAGCACAGATTGAATTAATATCCCAAACAAGAGCAAATCTATATGTTCCCAAGAGAGATATACCAGCAATAATTGGAACTGCAGGAAAAAGAATAGATCAAATAGAAAAAGATCTTGGAATAAAATTATCAGTTAAGGAGCTTGGAGAAAAAAGAGAGTCTACAAAATACAATGTTTCAGAAACAAAGAAATATTTGGTTTTTGAGTTCTCTAAACACCAAGCAAATGATAACGCTGAATTTGAACTTGAAGACAGTTTTCTATTTGCTGCAATAATTTCAAATAAAGGACAAATCAAAGTTCACAAACATTCAGAAATAGGAAGAAAGTTACTGGATGCTCTTGACACAAATAAGAAGCTAGAAATTAAGACATAGCTTCAACAACAGCATTCACTTCTTTTCCTAAAGACCTAACATAACGAACGACAAACAAATCAGATTCATAAGCTTCTAAACTGTATCCTTCATCTACTTCAGAACCCAACGAAGATCTAGTTATAACTCTATATTCAACATCAAACCCCTCGTTATTCGTTACAAGCAAAACATAACAATACTCATCAGCACTTTCCTCGCAATCATTATATGTTTCTTCACTCCATTCTACATCAAAATCATAAATATTTGGACTAAAGTCTATATCATTCATACTATCTTGTGTCAGCGTACTACTCCAAGCAAAAAAAGTAATAAATAGCACAAAAGAAAAACCTATCAAAAGTACACTAATGACCAACGGAGATATACCTCTTTTTTCCATAGTAAAGAAAGAAAATTAAAAGTTTAAAAATTTATCTACATTGCTGAACCTTTTGAACTTGAGTTGAACCAGCGCCCGAACAGCGTACATTCCACACACAAATAACAGCCCACCAAGTGTCTTCTACTCCACAAGAAGGAATACTTTCGTCTTCCCATCCAACATGAGTCCCCAAACATCGTTCGGAATCATCAAAATTACCACAAGCAGTATACGCTTCAGTCCACCTTAAATCAGCACGACCGCTACAATCCGTATCTCCATTATTATGCAAATGCGGCTCAGTAGTCCAAGTCCCATTGGGATTAACCAATGGATCTCCATCATCACAATCATCGCCGGGAGTCGTTTCGATCCTTAAATAACCAGGAACAGTAGGATCCAACACAACAGCAACAGTATCCCCTAAATAAAAATCATCTCCATCTCCATCAATAGACTGATGATCATCACTAACTACAGCAAATTCCCCATTTACATGAAAATCTCCATCAACAACACCACTACCTATATCAGAAGCAGAATGTCCTGGATTCCAAGGATTATCACTAGGAGCCACATACTCTGCAACAACAAATATTCCACCAAACAGAACTACTAAAAATAACCCAAAATAAATCAAATGCTTTTTCTCAACATTAATTTCGAACTTCAAACGAAAACACCTCTTAATCATAACTAAAATCTCGGATATTTAAAGATTTCTAAAATAGTAAATTATAAATAGTTATAATTCCCTTTAAAA
>CAYMSW010000029.1:0-8000 GCA_964393215.1 Candidatus Woesearchaeota archaeon | reverse complement strand
GATGTGCACCAGAACTAGCAACAACTGCCATATGGATTATAGCGAAAACTAATTCTTGCTTTATAGCTTTAGATTTAGATCTAAACGTAATAAAAGGATAAGCATAAACTATTCCAAAAATTCCTGCTGAAGCCAAAACTCCCAAAAACAATGCTATAAATATATTAGACAAAATAGCAAAGAACAAAATAGTGAACAATGGAAATGCTATCAATGTTGAAAACAATATCATACTCAAATAAGTTCTGGACAAAATTCTAATATTTGAAAGTTTTATTGCCCTAAACAATGATTTAAAATTATTCTCGTGTCTCTTAGCTAAATAGAAAGAAAAATTCTCCATAAAAAAATTAGAAATCTTAGCAAAAGGATTCGTTTTATACACTGTATAACTTTTATCTTTTTTCTTCTTTGGATCTTCAGACTTTGAATCTTTGAATTTCTTCAACTGAGTATCAGAAATAGAAAGCTCTTCTAAAAGCTTTTTTTTCTCATTTTTTGGAAGTTTATTTCCATTTTTTCCAATACTAACCATTTTTTATTCAATTTCAAGAAGGGCCTCTTCTGGGTTTCTGTAATATTTGTTTATCATCTCTTGTACTTCATGAAAACTAAATATTGCCTTATTATATAATCCAGACAAAAATCTCCTTTTCATTTCAAACTCTACATTCATCTGTTGAACATCAATTCCCCTTTCGCTTGCCACTTTTTTGAAAACATGGCTCTCAGAAGAATAATCAAAATAATCTGTAGATGGGTTCCAGACAAAAGGTCTGTTTATTGTTGCAGAACCATCATCGTTAATTTGAACAACTTCAACAACTTCTTTTACTCTTCTAACATCTTTTCCTTTAACTCTAGCATGAGCCATAACAATAACTGCATCCATAACTTCTACAAGAGAAGGAGACAAATTAATTGGTGGAGTTATCAATCTCTTTATCATTGCATCAACAGAACTTGCGTGCATTGTTCCAAAAGACGGATGTCCAGAAGCCATTCCTTGGAAAAGAACATATGCTTCTTCACCTCTAACCTCTCCAACAATAACATAATCAGGATTCATTCTAAAACTTTCTTTCAATAAATTAAACAAAGTAACTTCTCCATATTTCTGCCCAACCAAATTAGCTAAACCAACTCCAGATCTAGAAACTGCTGGCAACCAATTACTGTGTTCCAAATTCAATTCTCTTGTATCTTCAATGGAAACGATTCTGGCAGAAGGAGGGATAAAGAACGTTAATCCATTCAACAGGGTCGTCTTACCAGAACCAGTCCCACCGATAATCATAACATTTCTCTCATGTTCAATTAAAGTCCACAAATAAGCCAAAATATCAACAGAAGTTGTATTCAAATACATTAAATGAGTTGGAGTCCAAGGTTCTCTTGTAAACTTTCTGATTGTAAACGTTGGTCCTCTGGAAGAAACATCTTCAGTAAACGTTGCATTTACTCTGCTCCCATCTGGTAACGCACCATCTAACAAAGGGGTAGCATAAGAAATATACTGGCCAGCTTTCTGTGCTAACTTCTCAACAAAACTAGATAAGTTTTTAGGATCTTTAAATACAACATTGGTTTTGATATTCCTATACTTTCTATGAACAACAAAGATAGGAAACCCTGCACCGTTACATTCAATATCTTCAATATAAATATCATTCATCAAAGGCTCAATCTTGTCCAGCCCAACAAAATCTCTATAAATATAATACATAATTTTCAAATAAGATTCTTTATTCAAAGTTATTCTCAGTTCATTAAGCAAAACTTTCAAATTTTTCTCTAAATAGTTAATAACAGTATCTCCTTTGTTCAAACTTAAATAACTAACATTAATTAATTCTCTAACTCCATCTTCTAAAAGATTCAAAACTTTTCTTTCATCAGGTGTTAACTCTGGTTCCTCTAATTCGTACATTATTTCTTGTTTAGTTGCATCCCAATAAATATGTGCATTCGCATAAGGGGCAATCAAAGGATATCTAAAATCCAATTCTCTTTTATCTCCAGTAGGAAATTCGGGGATCTTTGGAGCTAAATCAACTTTAAAAATAGTTTTATGCTTCTCAGGTAAATCAGGTAAACCTTTCATCTTTTTTTTCAGAGGCGGTAACTTTCCCATTATATTTTCTCCAAATTAATATCTATTAAATTATCACTATCTTCATCACCTTTATTCAAAATAACTAAACTAAACGTTCCAGAAGCCGTAGATACTTCATCATAAATCAACGCAACATCACTTCCAGAATAATCTAAAATTAACGTAACATCATAACTACTTTCAACTGCAGTAGTTTCAGTTAATATTTTTAAATTGCCTTCAATAATTTCCACATCGGGCTCAGAAATTAAAACAGGAGTGCTAAACTTCCAAGTAATAGTATTTGATTCTACCTCAAGTGGATCATATGGATCTACCTCAAGAATTCCTCTGCTTATCTTCAACTTAACAACTCTTTGAGAACCAGGTCCTTCATGAAAAACAGTTCTTATATTTTCATCTAAAGAAAGCATTACATCTTTTGTTTGGATCAAAGTATATCTATCTTTTAACTTTTGAACAGCTGGTAAACCTGCAGCCAAAACTAAAGAAATTATAATTATTCCTAATGCCATATACAGCACAGCAGAAACCCAAATTGCTCCCCTTTTATCCATCTTTAAAGAGTTAACACTAACACCTCCTTCTAACATTAAATTCTCCTTAATACTTATTTAAAGGTTTTGGTAGAATTAAATTAATCTGTTATCCCGAAACTGGTTCGCATCACGAAACTAATTCGTATTTTTAAATGAGTCCCATATTTCTTTAGGCGTCTTATAATTCAAGCTCATGTGAAGCCTTGCTTCATTATAGTGCTTGATATAATCCTTAACATTACTAAATGTGCCTGTTGCATATTCTGTTTTGTAAGTTAAGAAGAATCTCTCTACTTTACCATTTGTCTGGGGTCTGTTTATTCGTGCTAAATAATGCTTTATTCCTAAAGCATCAAGTGCTATCCTAAACTGTGTATTTTCTTGTTTACTTTCCTTTCTTGGAGCATAATATTGAGTTCCATGATCAGTCATTACACATTTTGGTTTTCCATAATCAGCTATGCCCGCTTTAAGCAGGGCTATGCTATTTTCTGCTGTGGCTCTTCTAAATATGCCAAAGCTTGTTATTAGTCTTGTTCTATCATCTATATAGACACTGAATTGTTTTTGCGTAAAAGGATCATACGTCCAATCTGTATGCCACATATCATTAGGATTTGGTAATTCATATCTTACCCATTTACGAGGTCTTTGCTTCTTAATGTTTGGTTTTACTAAGCCATTTCTAACAAGAAGCTTCTCTATCTGCCTATGAGATACACCAAATCCTTTTTTCTTTAGAAGCTGTTCAATATAACAAGCACCATGACCAAAACGTCTACGTAAATCAAGTATTATTATCTCTACTTTTGGATTAAGCTTTGTTTCAGGGCGACCTGTTTTATGGTCTTTTAGACCATCCCAACCTTGTTCTTTGTAAGTTTTAATGAGAATTTGGACTGTTCTTGGTGTAATTTTTTGACTTGACGCTATCTTAGACGTAGAAAGGCCCTTTAAACGTTGTTTTACAATCCATACTCTTTTCTTAAAATTAAGTTTGTACATAAACATCACCAAAGGTGATGTAACATATGCGAATTAAAAACGTGATAGCACAGTAGAATTAAATTAAAAAAAAGAAGAAAAAGAAGTTTAAACTGTCTTTTCTATTGCTGCACACTCAAAGTTACCACATGAATCGCATCCACTTGGTGCAACAGGCACTACAGTTGGAATAACTCTTACATTTGTAGGCGACTCATAAGTAGCGTTATTTGCATCCTCAAGATTAAATGTACCATATGCCTCAACATCCAAACCAGTAATAGGCTCACCCATAGTTGCACCAGAACTATCAGTAAATACTACAACGAAATCATACGCAGTATCACCTAAGTTGACAACCTGAAGATTCTCATCATCTGGTGTCGACAGATTACCATCATAACCATATGGCTGGTAAGTTATCTCTAAGTCAGTTATCGTTCCTTGACACGCATTTCCACCATCAGCATTACAACTTTGTTCACAAGTCAAATCACTGACGTTAGAGTTTATCCAAGTAATAATTATAAAAGCTAGAATTACCGTAAACCCAATAATCAACACAGTTGCGATTAACGGAGAAATACCTCTCTTGTCTTTGCTAAACATTAAACAAACACCTCCATTTTATACAGTAAACCTGAAATAAGACTTATTTAAAGGTTTTGGTGATAAAGAAGAGAAAAAAGAAAGAAAAAGTTATAGTCCTGTTTCTACACATTCCCAACAATCTTGACTCGCTCCACAATCTGTTGCTTCTTCAATCATAGACGCCTCAAATCCTTCTAGACAATAATTGGCTGGATCTTTCCTACATTGTCCACCTAAATCGGCACAGTAAACATGTTGTAAACAAGTGTAACAATAGTCTGGAGATTCACAATCTTCCGCTCCACTTATTACGGATTCATAGGTCTCTGGATTTGCACATCCACCAGTATCACAACTTCCACCTAAACTACTACAAGTAACCTCATCATCATCTTCAGGAGGATCATTTGCAGGATCATCATCTGGATTAAAATCATTATTAGGGCCTGGAACAAAGGTAGTAATATCAACCTCTTGAGACAAAGCAGTTACAGCAGTAAGTTCATCATTAAACATTATATAAGGGACTACTTCGACAGAATTATATTGTCCATTAAAATAGAACACCTTAGAATTATATAATTCTATAGGAAACTTACCTGCAAAAGTTGGATTCGCAGGATCTGGCTCATAATCTGGAGCAAAAATAACTCCGCCAGGTTCAAACTGCATCAATAAATGCAGCTCAACATCACCATTATTCGTTACAGTAATTCTAGACTGATCAGAATCATCATAGTATCTTGCAGTAACAGAAAAATCTACACCTTGAGAATACAACTCAAAATTTTCACCTTGAGTATCAGTCTGTTTTTCAACAATATTCTGAGTAAAGGCAAAAATAACAAAAGCCAAAATTATAACAAAACCAATTATCAATACAGTAGTAATTAAAGGACTCAAACCTCTTTTATTTAACAACCTCAACACCTCTCCTTATTTTTAATTTAATACTTATTTAAACTTTTCGTTAACAGGAAGCAGCCTGTAACATTGCATCACAAACTTTTGTTTGCGAACCAATACCAATTATAGGAACAATCTCTATATCTAAACCACTTGAAGCTCCAACATCACTCAAACTAACAGTTGAACCAGTACCTTGCTCAATAATAATCCTCGCATCCTCAGCACCACTATCAGTACCACTATATGCAATCTTAAACCCTCTCAAATCAATACTTCCTGTATTCTCAGCGTAAAAAGATATAGTACCCCCGCTAACATCCGTACATTGCACATCAGACAAAACATACTCAACATCCTGTGCACAAGCCAACTCCAAATCTAATTGTTGCTTATTCTGAATGTCCTCAATAAATTTACCATACCACATCCAAATAAGAACTGCAATAATAACAACAAGAGCAACCAATAAAACAGTTGCAACCAAAGGAGACACACCTCTTCTACTTTTCATACCAATACTTTCTAATCTTTTCATTTTAAATCTTTCTATTAATTAATATCGTCATCATCGTCACCAGTTGAGTTATACGCAACCCCAAAACCGATTTTCCTATCATTGCAATTCAAAGTTTCACCATCAATACTAATCCAAGGAACAGCAGTAACATATCTCACAGATTCAATGTCATAAAGAGGATCTCCCCCACCAACATCTCCACAATCTAAATTAAAAGAATCTAAATAAACAGCAAAAGTCATTTCTCCACCAGGTTCAAAACTATCTCCACCAGGTGTATCTTGAATTAAATAATCGCACCAATCATTAGCAGGCTCATCTACAACGCGACTAAAACCAAAAGAAATCCTATCCACACTAAAATAACCATTATTGCTCAAATTCACTTCTATATCATTTCCGGGAGCAGAAAAATCATAATATACATATGAAATTGAAACATCATCACAGTAGCTCAAATCAACATCTGGCTCAGGAGTTATGTCAATAGCCCAATTTATAACAGCAACGCCAATTCCAATTGCCAATCCAATTATCAAAACCCATGCAATCAATGGACTTATACCTTTTTTATCTAACATTTTCATCAATAGTTGTTCTTTGCTGAACATTTCCTATATCTTTACTATCATCGCCTTCATTCTCGGCAACAAGAGAATCTTGGGGGACTCTTATCAATACTCTAAAGTCTGGTTCGGGACCCCACCTAAACCTATGAAACATTCCACCTATACTCAACTCAACAGGACCAGACTCTCCATTAAAACTAACCCAATCGTCACCAAAATTTTCAGCACTAACTGGAACCTGGTGTGCAAACTCGTTACCTCCGACCTCTAAAGTAACTCCTTGTATTATTTGATCAGCAGGAATTGATACGCCCTCTATCTCGGTCTCTTCAACTCCCCGATTCACAAGAGTATAAGTTTTACCATCACTATACAAATAAATTAACTCAATATTTGGATTCCTAACCTTGGCATATTCCAAAAAATTATCAGTAAATGTATCAACCCTATTCTTAACATCTTCATGATCTCTTAAGGCATCATTAACAACTAAGGTGGCCTCACTAATATAATTATCAGAAACATCATTAAAATCACTAAACAAAACGGGTTCTCGAATTTCATTAACCTTGTAAGTAACTGAAAATAATCCTAACGCAATTATAAGCGCAATTATAATATAAAACTGGCCTCTTTTATTCATAAGAGAAATCTAATCTTAATTATTTATAAAGCTAACTAAGCCTTGGACGAGACTTGAACTAAAAAGCCCACGGAGGGACTCGAACCCTCGATCTCCACATTTTTGGACAAGATACCAATGTGGTGCATTAGGCCAACTATGCTACGTGGGCAATCTTATCTAAATGCCTCTTATTTGAGAATCCTATTAATTCCATCCACTTATATAAGTTTTTCTCACCATAAATCTCAAGAGCATAAGCATCGCCATGGGTTTCCTCTTTGTAAATTCTCTTGTAAGTATAAAATTTAAAATAATTAGATAAATAATCCCTCAATTGTTCATGTAACTTAATGCTTGTTGTATAATGCAAAATTCTCGGATAAGGTTTTGAATAAACAAGTCTTTTATCTAAAAACACACTTCCATCAGTATCATACAAACCTCTAATCAAACTCCTAAACAACTTTTCATTATCCTTAATAAAAATTGGTACTTCAACAATATCAGATTTCTTACCCTTACCCAAATTCAAAGTTTGAAGAAAAAAATAATATAATTCCTTAGAATTAAAAACAACTCTTATTGCATTTTTACCCTTAATCTTCTTTAGGGTGGCCTTTGAATCAAAATACCTCAAAACTATTGGAACAATTCTATTTTTATAATAATCAAAATCTAATAAATTATGCCCTGTAAAATAAACTGAATAATGACAATTTTTACTATGATGCAATCCACCATCCCCCATAAAACAACCAATTAATTCAGCTAATTCTTCATTTATTTCCATAGAATAAATTTAATTTAATACTTTAAAAACACAGTGCTGGTCCTTGACAAGATGTCAAGAAAAAAAGAAAAAACTTAATAATAGTTCTCTTCTAAGTGTACTTCGCAACAATGGAATGAATACTCCGTACAAGGATAATCACACACATAAATGCCCCCGTCATCGACTCCATGTAAGAAAATCACGCTTTCTACTTCATTATTTTTATCATCAACCAGCCTTAAATAGTCCCCTTTAGAAACCACATCCTTCAAAGAATCAACATTTACATAACAATCACTATTTCCATAAGGAGGCCTAACATCAACCACATTGTAGTCTACATTTGAAACTGAAAGAGCAGAACCTATCAAATCAGAA
>CAYMSW010000028.1:0-8186 GCA_964393215.1 Candidatus Woesearchaeota archaeon | reverse complement strand
AGATTGATTTTTGATTCTGGAAATATCGATGAAAAAGCAATGAGAAATTTAAAAGAGAAGGCTCAGGAACTAGGAAAATCTGGATTTGAGTTTGCTTTTGTTATGGATAATTTGAAGGAAGAAAGAGAAAGAGGAGTTACTATTGATTTAGCTCATAAGAAATTTATGACTTCAAAGTTTGAATACACCGTAATTGATGCTCCTGGGCACAGAGATTTCATTAAAAATATGATTACTGGTGCTTCACAGGCAGACATTGGTGTTTTAGTTGTAGCAGCTTCTGATGGTGTTATGGCACAAACTAAAGAGCACTTGTTCTTGTTGAAGACATTAGGTGTAAATCAATTGGCTATTTTGGTTAACAAGATGGATGCAGTTGATTATGCTGAAGATAAATTTAACAAAGTTAAGGAGCAAGTTACTGCTTTGTTGAAAACTATTGGTTACAATCCTGATGAAGTTCCTTTTATTCCTGAAAGCGCTTTACAAGGGGATAATGTAGCTAAGAAGTCAGATAAAATGTCTTGGTATAATGGTCCAACTTTGTTGGAGCAATTAGATCAGTTCAAAGAACCTGAAAGACCAACTGAATTACCATTGAGATTGCCAATACAGGATGTATATAACATCAAAGGTATTGGAACTGTTCCTGTTGGAAGAGTTGAAACTGGTAAGATGAAGATTGGTGACAAGGTTACAATTATGCCTGCTAGAGATGGTAAGGGTGTAACTGGTGAAGTCAAGACTATTGAAATGCACCACGAAACAATAAATGAAGCTATACCTGGAGATAACTGTGGATTTGTTATCAGGGGTGTAGAGAAGAAAGATATTGCTAGAGGAGACGTAGTTGGTAGAGTAGATAATCCTCCAACTTTAGTTAAGGAATTCACAGCACAGATAGTTGTTTTAAATCATCCATCTGTTTTGACTGTAGGATACACACCTGTGTTCCACATACATACAAGTCAGGTTGCATGTAAATTCACAAAGTTGTTGAAGACTGTTAATCCAGCAACTGGTGAAACTATTGCAGAGAACCCAGATATGTTGAAGAACGGAGATGTAGCTATTGTTCAAGTTGAACCTGCAAAGCCTTTGGTTTTGGAGAAGCAAGCTGAGATTCCACAGATGTCTAGATTCGCTATCAGAGATGCAGGAAATACTGTAGCTGCTGGTATGTGCATGGATTTAGTTAAGAAGGCTTAAACCTTCTTTTTTCTTTATTTTTAAAATGGATAAAAAACAACATTATTTTGTTTGCGAACATGCAACGCCTATGAAATCTCCTGAATTTGAAGGATATGCTACTTGTAATTGTGAAGATGGTTGTAAGTATGATTTTGATAAAGGAGATACTGAAACTATTTGTCCGAAGACCAGTGGGCGTATTAATATTTCTGAGGCTGAATATAGGAAACGTGAATTCAAAGGAAATAAATTAGAAAATGTTTTTATTTCTGGTTGGAGTATTCTTCCCGGTATAAGGCCTTAAGGAGATTTACTTTTTTCTATTAAATTTGAAGATGATTGAATTTTTTCACCTAATTGATCTATAATTTTACAGTTTATTTTATTGCAGCTTTCCACTTCTGGTATGTTTTCTGTTGTTCTGTCTCCACCTTTTGCGAAAATATCTGGTTTTAAATGCTCTATTGATTTACATACACTTTTGTCCATATCTATTGAGAGGAATACTTCATCCACCGGTTTTAGGCTTTTTACGATTTGTAGCCTTTCTTTTTCTGGCATAAATGGTGAACCTTTTTTTAGCTTGGCTTGATGGTCATTATTTACTATTACGACTAGCTTTCCTCCGAGTTTTTTTGCTTTTTCAAGATATTCTACGTGTCCCACATGTAAAGGGTCGAAATATCCAGAAGCCACTATCACATTTTCTTTCATGATCGTAATTTGATTTTATGCTATTAAAATGTTTATGAATGTTAAAAATAGCCACTAGAAAACTTTTTAAACTGATGAATTTGCACTTTAAAGATGAAAAAGGCAAGAGTAAATTTGGCAAGTACTGAAATAGATAAGCTTAATCAGATATGTGAATCTATAGTAGATATTGCTAAGAGAACCAAGGTTGAAGTTAGAGGACCAATACCATTACCGACTAAGAAGTTAAAGTTAACTACTAGAAGAAGCCCTGATGGTGAAGGAAAGGCTACCTGGGAGAATTATGAGATGAGGATTCATAAGAGGCTAATTGATTTAGGTGTTGATGATAGGGCTTTAAGATTGGTTATGAGAGTTCCTATACCTGAGAAAGTTAACATTGAAATTGAGTTGCTTGATTAATTATTCTACTGTTACTGATTTTGCTAAGTTTCTTGGTTTATCGATGTTACAATTTCTTTTTTTAGCTATGTAATAAGCAAGTAATTGAGTAGGTATAACAGATATTAAAGGTGTTAAATATTCTGAAACTTTTGGTATTTTGATAACATCATCATAACTGTTTTCTAAATCATTTGTTGTTATAACTATTATCTTTCCTTTTCTTGATTTTACTTCTTCTATGTTGCTTAAAACTTTATTATACAAACGTCCTTCCGGATTTATTACAATTACTGGCATATTTTCGTCTATCAGTGCAATCGGTCCGTGTTTCATTTCTGCTGCAGGGTATCCTTCTGCATGGATATAGGAGATTTCTTTTAGTTTTAAAGCTCCTTCTAATGCGATTGGAAAATTATAATTACGACCAAGGAATAGAGCGTTTGAACAATTAAAATATTTGTCTGCAATCTTTTCTATTTTACTTGAGTTGGTTAGCATGTTGGAGATCAGAGCCGGAATTTCTTCTAGCTCTTTCATCATTGAAACGCTTTTTTTGTCAGAAATATTTCCATTTAGTCTTCCAAAATATACTGCCATTAGGTATAATATGACTAAATTTGAAGTGAATGCTTTTGTGGAAGCTACTCCTACTTCGTGTCCCGCTTTCATATAAATTCCACCATCCACCATCCTTGAAATTGTGGAACTGACTACATTTACTATACCAACGGTCTTTATTTCCTTTGATTTTGCTTCTTTTAGCGCTGCAATTGTATCTGCCGTTTCTCCACTTTGTGATAATGCAATTACCAAATCTCCCTTTTTTAGAATTGGATTTCTATATCTAAATTCAGAGGCATATTCTACTATTGTGGGAATTCTTGAAATATCTTCGAATAAGTAACTACCAACAAGGCAAGCATGCCAAGAAGTTCCACATCCAAGCAATATAATCCTTTTTATTGAACTCATCTCTTCTTCTGAAAAGGCATCCAATAACCCAAGCATACGTGGGGCACCGTTTTCTATACGTCCGTTAAATGCCCTAGCTATGGTTGTTGGTTGCTCATAGATTTCTTTTAACATATAATGTTCATGATTTCCTTTATTTACTTCTTCAATACTTTCGTGTAATATGTTAATATTGCGATCTACATTTACATTTTTTAAATCTCTAACCGAATAATTATCTTTTGTTATAATGGCAATATCTTCATCTTGTAAGTAGACTATTTTTTTAGTGTGTGGTAAAATTGGCATTGTATCAGAAGCAATGTAAATTTCTTTTTCTCCAATTCCTAACACTAAAGGGCTGCTTTTTTTTGCTACATATAACTTATGAGGTTTATTTTTGTTTATTGCAACTAATGCAAATGCTCCTTCGACTAATTTTAATGACTTCATGAATGCATCACCCATTGGATCACCTTTTTTCATAAAATCTTCAATTAAATAGGCAATTACTTCACTATCTGTTTCACTTCTGAATTTATATCCTTTTGTTGTTAAAACTTTTTTTAGATTTTCTGCATTTTCAATTATACCGTTATGGACTATAGCAATTTCATTATTTTGGCTAAAATGAGGATGTGCGTTTGTTTTATTTACTTGACCATGGGTTGCCCATCTTGTGTGTGCGATTCCAATCGTTGAATTTGAGTTTTTTATTGATTTCTCTAGAATTTCTACCTTTCCAGTCACTTTTTTTGTTTCTAAATTGTTGTTTTTTATAGTTGTTATACCACAAGAATCATAACCTCTGTATTCTAATTTTTTTAATCCATTGAGAAGTATTGGTACAACCTCTTTTTCTCCAACATATCCGATAATACCACACATTTGTTGAGATTGGAATAATTGTTTTTTAAATCATTGTGAACGATGTTTTCAGTTTGGGCAACATTTATAAATCAAATTGAGGAATGATTTCTAGTGCCGAGATCGCATAGCCTGGTTATTGCACAAGCCTGGAAAGCTTGACCCGAAAGGGTACCTGGGTTCAAATCCCAGTCTCGGCGTTCAACCTTTTAGAAAAAGTTTAATCAAAAGGAAAAAGAAAAAAGTTTATTCTAGAATATGTTCCATCCATCTTTTGAGAGTTATTCCTCCCCAAGATTTGGCTTCTGGGGGATGAAATTCCTCAGGAAATACTTGCATATTTTCTGCTAAATTTTCTAATTTTTCTCTATTTTCCGGTATGTTTGAAGGACAATTCTCCCAACAAGGTTGTTCTCCTCCCCTTTCCATTGCACATGGACTGTGCGAACCTGTAACTAATGCACATTGGTTCCCTTTTGAATCTAGCATCATACCGAACATTCCGTTGAAACCGTAAAATGGGCATGCTGTTCTACTTACTTCTTCGTAAGGCATTGGCTTTCTATCGTATTTATTAACCAGGTTTTTTATTCCTTGCATCATTGTTGATTTGGAAAGAGGGTAAAATTTATAAGCTTATTTAATAGAAGTATATTTATGAAAAGAGTGTTGATATTGTTGTTCTTTGTATTGTTTATCTCAGGGTGTGGACCGGATTTAGGAGATGAAAATGTTTTTGCGGTAGAAGATGATGGTTCAGATAATGGTACAAATTATTCTATTGAGAATGAGACTGTAAACAATAGTACAGCTGAAGAGAATGAAAGTTCAAATGAAACAGGGGGAGATGGTCATGGACCACAAACTTGTTTGGATACAGATAATGGGAAAAATTATGAGTTGTGGGGAATGACGGTTATTGAAAATGGGAAATATACGCAGGTTTCCGATTATTGTGATAATGATTATGAGTTGGTTGAGTATTTTTGTGAAGGAGTTAATTTGGGAATAGAGGAATATAATTGTGTTGGCCTTGGTTTGTATAATTGTACTGCTGGTGCTTGCATAGAAATGAACGTTACTACCAACTCTACGAATACATCTAATTCTACTTGATTATCAAAATCTTTTTAAACTGTTTAACTTTTAGATTCTAAAATGATTGAAAAAACTTTAGTTTTATTGAAGCCAGATGCAGTGCAAAGGGGATTAATTGGAAGAATATTGCAGAGATTTGAAGATTCTGGTTTGAAAGTTATCGGAATGAAGATGGTTAATGTTGATAAAGATCTTGCTGGGAAGCATTATGGTGAAGATATTGCAGAAAAACATGGCGAGAATGTTAGGAATAGATTAATTAATTATGTTGTTGAGAGTCCGATATTAGCTCTTGTTTTGGAAGGTGTTAGTGCTATTAGTATTGTGAGAAAAATAGTTGGTTCAACATATCCAAATGATTCTTTGCCTGGGACTATTAGAGGCGATTTTGCCCATATTTCTCAGAGATATGCATTAGATAATGATGTTGATGTGAAGAATTTAGTTCATGCTTCTAGTGATGTGGAAGATGCTGAGAAAGAAGTTGGTTTGTGGTTTGGTGATGCTGAATTGCATGATTATAAGACAGTTCATGAAGTTCATATGAAATAGTTTATAATCCAAAAGTTTTTTCGAATTCTTTCATTTCTCTTATTTTTTGTGAGAAGGAATATCCTTTTTCTGTTAGAACTATGAAACTAGACTTCTTTTCTTCTATTTTATCTATTAGATTTTTTTCTTTGAGCTCTTCTAAATATGCGTTCATCTGAATATGCGATAAATTAGCTTTATACATTAGATGTGTTGGCTTTATTTTGCCATTCTTTAATTGGATAGACATAATTATATCGTGAATTATATCTGTTCTACTTCTTTTTCTTTCCATAGTTAACAACCGCTATTAGAGCTAATAAAAGTATGAAATATCCTACTAGTTGTATTATTTCTCCAAATATGAAGAAAGACCTATTCATTGGTATGAACATGAAAAATATGTGACTTATTGCAATTATTGTAAATGCGTAGTGAAGCATTTTTGTGTTTCTGTTATTTGTTTCAAAGTATTTTTTTAGATAAATTAATCCTATAAATCCAGTTAGGAATAATGCTGTAAGATGGAATATCTGGAAGTTTAAATTGCTTAGATATGTTGATAATAATATTAGATAAGATACTAGGAAAATGTTTGCTTTTGAGTTCTCTTTTTGATAAATGCTATATAGGAAATATAAACCTAATAAATGTAGCAGAACGTACCCAGAATAAGTCATTACTGAAAATATATTAAAGCTCCTTACTACCTCTAATGTTGCTACTAATGCTCCATGCTGCACATCTTTGCTTACATTATAATATACTGTTAGGTTTGTTAATAACTTAAAGAAGAATGATAAACAAACCAGGAAAAATGATCCAGCCAAGTAAAAACATGTTTTGTTGCTTCTATTTAGTTTGTAATATTTGTAACTGTAAAAGCTAATCGCTAGTAGAACTACGAATGCTATGACGTCTATAACGATAGAAGGTAAGTAGAACCATTCAGGCCCGAACTTAATTGGTATCATCTCGAAGTGGGAACTCGATTTTGGTTTAAAAGGTTTGTGTAATTACCAACTTGTAACGGTTTTCACAGTGTATTAATAAAGGATTTTTCATAAATTGAGTATGAGGTGATTAAATGGGTTTGAAATCTAAAAAACTATCATTTTTGAATGATCACGAACTGGAGTATCTCTATTTTCTGAGAGATAAATTAGTGAACGGGCTGAAGTGGAAAGCGAGAAATGCTAAATCCGTAAATTATATTAATTTGGAGCAACTATAAATAAAGGGGGTGTAAGTATGTATTTACCGGACGATATGGTCTGGGAAGATGATACCTTTGAGGACGAATTGAAGGATATAAAGCAGAGATTAAATGATGACGAAATATCAGCTGCAGAGGAAGGCTTTTGGCTTGGTTATCTTGACGAAAGTTAACATTGATTATTAGAATCTAGTTATTGTAATTTAGACAGTGAGAGCTTTATTACGGCGCTCTTTCTTGACTCTCTTCTTCTTGTTGTTTTGGAGGCTCTAGACTTACACCCATGTCTTCTAGTGCTTTTTTATGGGCCTGTATTAATTGATCAACTACTGTTAATAGTTGCATAAGTCCTTCTCTCTCTTTGATTAAAGTTGCTAGAGAACCTTTATGGTATCCAATTGTTTCGTCTTTTTCCATTTTATTTGTATTTTGTTATTTGTTTTAATATAGCTTGTGTTATGAAATCTTCTTCATCTGTGAATATTTTTGTTGTTTTTACTATTGTTCTAATGTTGTCTATAAGTTGTTTTGGTAATTCTATTTTTTCTGTTTCCATTTTTGATTAGGGTTGGTTTGTTGTTTATAAGTTTATTTGTTTAGAATTAAGCTTCTTGTAGTGTAGCTTCTTCTACTAGTTCCGATAGTTTTCTTGCTGGTCCGCCTTCAGCGTTTTTTATTCTTGCGTCGTATTTATCACAGCCTTTCCATTTCATCGGGTCAACACCTTCTGTACAATAATATCTACTTTCATCATGAAATATTTGTTCTCTTCCTATTTGATGACAACTGTGACAGCTTCCGTCTCTTCTTATATCCCAGTATCTTACTAATTCTCCCATTGGTGATAAGTCATATTCTAGTGAAGCTTCTTGGACAACTATGCCTCCTATGTTGCCACTACCTTCAAGTATGATGGCACTATCTTCTTTTATAGCATATTTGAGAAATTGTTCAAAGTTTTGAATTGGTTCTCCAGTTGGAGTAACCATGCTAAATGAATGGTTGAGCCTCGAATGTTGCTCTCTTAAATCTTCAAATACATCTAAAAGCTGTTGTTCTGTTTGAAGCTCTTGATGTGCAGGTAAATATTTTAGACCTGTTATCACATTTGCCATTTTATTGGAGAATGAGGATTTACTTATAAAGTTTTAGTAAAAGGGCCATGCAGAGTGTCCAAATTGAATTAGAAGGTCTATTTTCATGTCTTTTAGCCCTAGTGGGGTGTCGCAGGCCC
>CAYMSW010000027.1:0-8748 GCA_964393215.1 Candidatus Woesearchaeota archaeon | reverse complement strand
TTTCCCGGAATTTCAGTAATCAACAAACTTTCCTAAATCAGGAGTCCTGAATATACAAACTCGCTTTGATTACCAGAATTGAGAGAGACATATAAATCCATAAAACACATCCCGGATTGAAAAACGGACTCAAAAAAGTTTGTACCCAAAAATTCAAATTCTGAAATGTTCAAGCTCACCTACTCAAAACCTCTACATCCTGTTTCTTCAGCATGTTTTCTTGATTTGGGATAATTTCGACAATGTTCAGGTTTTACATCTTGAATCCGGCAAATGTATTTGTCTTTGTTCGGCAGTTTTCTCAGCCATGGACAGCGCCACACATCACCGTGTTTAGGGTGTATCCAAATATCATGAATATAATACCCTTCACCAAGCGGTATTGAATTTACCCATTCCAGAATATCATACCGTCCTTCCATCTCCCATATAGCAACATCATCATCGCTGACACTTGTTTGAAAAGCATCATTGAGATTGAGACAGCAGTTGCCGCATTGTTTGCATTTGAAAGTTTTAGGGGGCATATCCATCCTTATATTTGCAATTTAACGAGCATAAATGTTACCTTGAAAAATCACTGATAATTATTGCAAATATTGACCCGCAGCTCATCTAATTTGCTTCTGGATTTCACATCATCCAAAGCTGCTTTTATCTTTAAAATGACTGACTCTGTGATTTCATTTTTATCCGGTCTATCAAATCTTTCAAAAAAAGAATGAATCATTAAAATTACCTTGTCATCTTCTTGTGTGATCCAATCATAATAGTCATCTTTTTCATAAATTGATAAAAACTCAATATCAGCAGTATTCCAAGAATTTCTCATGACCAGTTTATTAAAAAGATCCGAAATCGGTATTCTCTTAATTTTTCTGTTTTTGATTTTTTGCTTTAATTTATCTGCTATTTTTTCGGGCAGTGAAGAATAAATAATATCACGTTCATCCAACCTTTCTACATGTATATCAATTGCCGTATCAAAGATAGACTCAAATTTAATTGAGGGATCAATTTTGTTAATTAAATTTGTTAAATCAATAACTTCCTGCAAATAAAGATCGTTGACATGATTGTTTAGAAACTCAATTGATTTTGTAATAAATGTTTTTTGGGATGTTTTAAAATTTGAATCAAAAGTATTCCGCAATTCTTGATATGCAGAACTTATGTCAGACACTCTATATTTTTCATTTGCCTTTGATAAAATCTCTTCATACATTTCAATATTTACATAACCATCCAGTAAATAATCAACAATTACTTGATCAAAGCTCTCAGGGAAATGGTTAGTATCATCAAGAACTTTATATTTTTCTTTTTGCATGTCATCATCATCCAACATGGAATACATTGCAAAGCTACGGTCCATTATTTCATTCAGTTCAAAATCCTTGCTATACGCATGGTAATAAATACTTAAACATGCTGCCTTCTCCATGAAGCGATCATATAAATCTGGATATTTATCCTTGATATTTTCTTTAAAATAATCCTGAATCCATTTAACTTTTTGCATGATTCGAATATTGTTCAATTTAAGCTTTTGAAACAACTCTTGGATGTTTTGCGTTGCTCCATCTGGCCAGATTATTTTTAAATTTTCCTTTATTGTGGGGTCATAAGAAAGTTCTATATCAACTATTTTTTCACGGTATTCGTTAAGACCCGCTTTTGTAACTTTATCCAGCATTTCATCGTTGAAAATCAAAATGATTTTACAGTTTTTTTCCTCTTTTAAAGTAGATATCAAACCAAGAACTGATGAAATGGAAAGATCACTCTCTTTTCGCTCCATGTCATCAATGCATATCAAAAAATTGTTGATCAGATTACTTTCAATTATGTTATTTACTGCCTTGGAGGAATTAACTCCAGGTATCTGAACTGATTCCAAAATCTTTGCTAAAGGTTTCAATTTTTCTGTTTGTTTTTTAAATTTTGAGTCATCCAGTATTTTAAAACCTGAAAAAATCTGATTATTTATTGATTTAAAATCTTTTATTCCGAAAATCGAGACATAAGAATATGCTCGGAACTTTTTAAGAATTTTTGTATTTTTTTCGAGAAAATTCTTCCAAAAGAATGTTTTACCTACGCCCCATTTCCCTTTAAGGATCGCGACTTTATATGTATCCTCTGTGAGAAAAGTTAAAAGTGATTTTTCTAATTTTTTCATTAAATTCCCCTTCAGTTAGGATAAAGACTCTTCAATATCGTGTAAAATCAGAAGTAAATAACCACCACGACGAGACAATGTTTTTCTCCCGGTCTTATTCCTGTAATCCCTTCTTTTTTTTAATCCAGAATTGAAATTATCTAAAAATTCCATCGATAATTTAGCCGGACAGGTATGTGTTTTTTCCCAGCTATCAGAATAGAATTCAATACTGTATTGCATTCGGGGTGTTGGATTTGGGGCACTTATTAATTTAAAAAAGTATTGTGAACCTTTGGATAATTGATAGTGACGTATATTTTGGTATTTGAGAAGAAAATTTAAAAAATCATTGTCGGAGATATTCATAGTTTTTTCCTACTCCCATATCCAGCATTTAAAATAAATACGTGCCAGCTTAAAGTTGCTTTATCAAATAACTTTGTTTAGTACAAATCAAAGCACTTGAAATCTTCTCTCCCAAGTGCAATATACCTTTAAATAATGTAGTCTCAAATTCTAATAATCTGATAAAGGAGACTTAATGTATCTATCTGACAAAGAACGAGCTGAAATCAGAGATTGTATCAAAAAGCATTTGTCTTCTCACAAAAAAAACGAATCCAAAAACAACTCGGGTCTACATGAAACTAAAGAAATTAGAACAATTTCACAAATTCTTTTTGATGCAAGAGATGGAAAAGAAGTATTTACTCCGTTTAGCTGAAATTAATACTGAGGAAGGTAGGCAAAACCATGAAAGATAATTCATCAAAATTCACCTGGGTCGAAACCTATAAGGAAATCGTTAGCTATTTAAAAGATAAAAAGAATGCTCAGAAATCATTAATCAATCTTTTAAAAGAAATCGGGATAACTGGTTTTAAAGATGAGGACAAAGATGGAAACGCAATTGAACTTTCAGAAATAGATCCTTTTACCTTTTTTTGTTACCTTAATAAATTTGGTCCAAAGAAAAGAGTACAAATCCTTCAAAAGCTTGCTAAAAAATTAAATTTTAAAAATATTCCAGAAAGTGATTTTGGTATTCCGTCTGCGAATGCTCAGAAATTACATCTATTCCCATTCAAAATTTATCGAATTAATAATGAAATTGATACCCTTTGGGAACTATTTCTTAAAGCGCTTGATGATGAAATTGATGATGATCTTTTTGGTCGTGCATTGAAAATAAAAAGTGTGGGGAAAACAAAATTATCTGAAGCTTTATTTAATATAAACCCGAATAAATATTTTCCGATTAATGGTCCTACAAGACCTTATCTCGAAGAGAATTTTGGAATCGACCCGGAATTCGACACTTTTTCTGAATATGAATCAATCCTCGAAAAAATACGTCTAAAAATAGATAAACCATTTTATGAAATTTCGTATGATGCTTGGAAATACAAACAAAGTCCTGACGGGTGGTTCAATGATTTAATTAAAATCAATTGCCCCCCTGAAAGAATTAAACATAGAAAGGATTGGGAGAAGGAACTTCATCAATTACTGAATAACAAAAATGGCGAATTAAATAATGAAGACTGGGATCTTTTCTTCAAATTAGTCAATAAAGATTTCTGGGGTGGTAAGGTCACTTTCGGTAGGTTCGGTTTGAGCTTTACAGGAAATAATAAGAATAAAATTCTAAGTGACATTGAAAAAACAAACAAGTGGACTCAAAAAATTTGGTCTTGCTCTAAAAGAAATGTTTCCACAATTTTAACAGAATTTTGGGAGGACAATGTACCAGGGGCAGGCATTGGATTTCCAACCTTAATTTTATATTTAAAAGATCCTCTTAAATACAATATTTGGCTCCCCAAAATGGAAAAGGGTCTTAAGCAATTAGAAAATACTTCATATTCCAAAAAAGATTCAGAATCTTATCTAAATTATAACTCTCAATTAATTTTAATTAGAGAAAAATACAACCTTGAACCTCAGGCACTTGATATAGTTCTTAGTATCGAAAAAGATAAATATATTGAAACTTTGGAGGTTGGCGATCCCATGCAGAAGATTCGCTACTGGCTCTATGCACCAGGAGAAGGTGCAAAAAAGTGGGATGAATTTTATTCTAAAGGGATCATGGCAATCGGTTGGAATGAACTCGGTGATTTAAATCAGTATAATTCAAAAAAAGAGATAGCAGATAAGTTAATCGAATCAGATCCTAAGGGTGGCACAAAGAAGAATGATACGATCACAAATTTCAGTTTTAAAGAAACAATTTCTGTTGGTGATATTGTTATCGCTAAAAAAGGTAAAAATGATTATCTGGGATATGGAATTGTAGATTCAGATTACTTTTATGACGACAGTCAAGAATATTATAAAAAATGCAGACGCGTAAATTGGAAAAAAAACGGGATTTGGAAAGAAGATGGCGGTCCAATCGTTTTGAAAACACTTACAGATATTACCAAATACCCAGAATATGTTGACAAACTGATTAAACTTATAGGTATCGAAGCAAAAACATCATCAGTCCAAATAAGCATACCCCTCAACACAATTATATATGGTCCCCCAGGTACTGGCAAAACTTATTATTTAAAAAATGCATTATTTGATAAATTTACAGAAAAACAGTCGATTCAAACAAAAGAAGAATTCTGTGTTGAACTTGTACAGGGTATTTCCTGGTGGCATGTGATAAGTATTGCTATGCTCGATCTAAAAAAAGCAAAGGTCCAAGAAATATATGAGCATCCTTTAATACAAGCAAAGGCGAATATCTCAACAACGAAAACTCCTAAAAATACAATATGGTCTTTATTGCAGCGCCATACAAAAGAGGATTGTCCGAACGTGAATTTTAAAAAACGAGATAATCCTCTTTTTTTCGAAAAAGACACTCAAGCAACATGGACAATTGACGAAGAAATTGCAAAAGTAGAAACTCCTGACTTTTTTGATCTTTTAGAAAAATACAGCAAATATTCACCTCGAACTGAATCAAAAAAGAGATATGTTTTTACCACATTTCATCAATCATTCAGCTATGAAGATTTCATTGAAGGGATAAAACCCGTACTTGTTGAAAAAGAAGAAGATATTGAATCTCAGGACATTTCATATCATATCGAAAGCGGTATATTTAAAAACATAGCAAAAAAGGCGCTGAATGATCCCGATAATAATTATGCAATATTTATCGATGAAATAAACAGGGGAAATATTGCCAATATTTTTGGAGAACTCATTACCCTCATTGAAGATGATAAGCGCAAAGGTTGTGGAAATTATATTCCTGCAATTTTGCCCTATTCAAAAACTGAATTTGGGGTTCCAAAAAACTTATATATAATCGGTACAATGAATACCGCAGATCGAAGTGTTGAAACTTTAGATAATGCCCTCAGGAGAAGATTTTCATTCATTGAAATGAATCCTCAACCTGAAAAATTGTCTCAAGAAGAATTTATTTGTGAAGGGATCGATTTAGAAAGATTGTTAACCGCAATCAATGTTCGAATCGAAAAACTTTTAGATAAAGATCATTGTATCGGACACTCATATTTTATGAATTTCCAGGATCGAAAGAATCCATTAGAGGATCTTAAAAACGCATTTTCAAATAAGATTCTTCCTCTGCTTCAAGAATATTTTTATGGCGACTGGGGAAAAATAATGCTTGTCATGGGAAAGGGATTTATCGAAAAGAAAGTCGAATCAATCACATTCCTTGCCACTGATGATTACGATGATTTTGATGGATATGACGAAAGACCTGTATACAACCTAACTCCAACTGAAACATGGACCTTGGATACATTTAAGCAGATTTATGAATAATAAAATTATACAAGTTTTTGAGCATCAAACGCTTAAAGTGGGGGCAGAGAATAAATTTACCCCCCATCACTTTGATGTGCTTAAAAACTATGGGTATAAAACCAAGGAAAAGTATTTTTCTGTTGGTCATCAAAGGATTAAATTTTCAAATTTTGTAGGTGTCATTCAAGTTAAGAATCTCACCATCGAAATCCTACCCAAGGCAGATAATAATGGTAATGACCAGGGATCAAAAAACAAATGGCACAATGCTCTAATTTCAATGTTGCAGGAATGCAAATTGATCAAATTGAGTTCCATAACCAATGCCAAATTGAAGTTAAAATCAGCGACAATTCTTGATTTGTATTATGAAGCATTCATTACCGAAATTGAACGAATCACCAGACAGGGATTAATCAAGTCATACCGAAACATCTCAGAAAATATCAACAAGATAAAAGGAAGGATCAATTTTACCCAACACACCTTAAAAAATTATCTTCATAAAGAGAAATTTTATGTAGAGCATAAAACATACGACACCAACAATAAGTTGAATCAAATTCTTTTAAAAGCACTTTTGACCCTTGAAAGATTATCAAGTAACTCCAGGTATCTCATTCGCATTAAAAACGTATTATTGGATTTTGAGGATGTTCAGGAAAAAAATATAATAAGTTCTTGGTTTGAAAATATCAATTACAATCGCAATACAGATCGATACCGATATGCAATCGCCCTGGCAAAACTCATTATTCTTAAATACTCCCCTGATTTGAAAGGTGGGCGTGAGGATGTTTTGGCAATTTTGTTTGATATGAACACCCTTTATGAAAATTATATTTACAGAAAGTTGAAGGTATTGCAGCAGAATCCAGACATTCCGATCAAAAAAGTACATGCTCAAAGCAGGCAACCCTTTTGGGAGACACGGGGGATAAGACCAGATATTGTTTTAGAGACTGATCACAGGAATTATGTGATTGATACCAAATGGAAAATCTTAAAAACCAATATGCCTGCTGATGACGATTTGAAACAGATGTTTGTTTACAACCTCCATTTCGATTCTGATCTGAGCATTCTCCTGTATCCCAAAACAGACTTGGTGACTAATGATAAAAAACCATTTCGGAGGGAAGAGTTTCAAAATCGGAATTGCCAGTTAGCGTTTGTGGATCTTTTTGATCACAAGGGGAATTTGAATAAGCAATTGGGGTATCAGCTCTATGGTGAGTTGTTTAAGCAAGAGATAGAGCATGAAATCCCCTGATAATTTAAATTGATTGAACAAAAAGTAAAAAATATGGGACCTATATCAAAAAAGGTTATTGCAGGACTCAAAAAAGCAAAGAATCAAAAAATTATACAGATTGAAGAGTTAAGGGAAGCAAAAGAGTACTCCTCGGAACTCGAAAATTCTGTTGTTACTGAAGAACAACTTGTTGACCATGATCCTCTGCATGCAATTTATATTTATGCTCAAAACAGAGTTTCAGTCCTTGTCGAACAATTAGCTGATTTAAAATCTTTATCGAAATTAACAGGTACACTCGATCAGGCAGATGATATTTACTTGCCATCATCTCCTCCTCAAAGTCCTCTAACACAGTCATATTTTACCTGTTGGGGATTTTTTGACTGGAGCGTTGGAATTAAAAAAGAATCATTTGGAACTGTCATAATTGATCTGTTGAAATATTTAAAAGCGGACACTGAGTTGATCAAAATCATTGAGTGTATGCAAAATTCCAGAATGGGGATTTATATTCACAAAGGGATTATTGATCGATATGTGATTTTAGAAGAATTCATTACAGGTGAAGAAATCAAAGCTTTTGTTTCAGGCAGCTATCAAGGTAATGAAAATGAAATTTGGTATATCCGTGTGATGCCTGCACCATTTCCGGATTTAAATTATGAATACTCTGTCGCTTTAACAACGCCATATGTTCTTGTTGAAATAAAAGATAATCAGATTGTTCCTGCAAGTAAAACCGACTGGGAAGCATTCTTCGACCGAAATTTTAAAAAGACAGAAAAACAAGACCAGATCAAAGAGTATGAAACCCTTATGAAATACGGGAAAAACAAATATTTTTGGAATGAATTTATTTTTGAAGGTTATGCCAGTTATGAAAAAGATATGATTATGCTTGCAGGATTTCCAGACATTCCTTTAAGCATGCCCCATTCAGAAGCGAGTCAGAAGATGAGGGGAGAAATTTAGGAAAGATATCGTTAGGATTAAAAATGTATAAAGATGCTATTGATCGTTTAGAAATAAGTCGAAAAGAGTTGCTTGATCTTGGATTACGTAATCCTCTAATTAATTTTCGTCAACGGGCAAAACAAGTACGAATAGTAGATGAACTCTCAACTGAAATTTATCGGTTACTTGTTTTACAGAACCGAAAAATGTCATTTGATGCACTTCCTGAAAATAAAATCGAAGAGTTAAATGATCAGGAAAATGGACAAAATTATGATACTGATTCTGTCGATTGGGAGAATCTATTAGCACAACCTGATGATGACACAGAAAATGGAAAATTAGCTGAACGATATGTAGATAATAAACTCCAAACTAATTTGCGATCACAAAAACTCCAAACAAGATTGATTTCAATTCATAACGATGCAAAAACTTATATAGAAGAACAAGGTGTAAACATTTTATTTATTGCATTGGGATTTCTACACTGGTTTGAAGCGCCTTCCTCAAATGAAGCACGACGTGCCCCTCTTATGTTGATCAGCGTGCAATAATGACCCCTACATAATAAAATCAGCGTCGAATA
>CAYMSW010000026.1:0-8908 GCA_964393215.1 Candidatus Woesearchaeota archaeon | reverse complement strand
AATTATAAAAAGCTTTAAATATTAATTGTCATTATTCTCTTCTATGAAAAGAGGATTGATATTAGTTTTGGCTCTATTTTTTGCTATTCCCGCTGTAAGTGCAGCTTATAGTGGTGGTTTTTATATCGATAAAGATAGTTTTCAGTTGGGTGATGATTTTACTATATCTGGTTCTAATATCAATTTCAATGGTGAGTCCTATAATGGGAATGCTATAATTCTTCTTAATTTGAATGAAAATGAAAGTTATACTCTTTTAACAGAGGTTAGGGAAGGTAATTATGATTATGTTGCTTCTTTTTGTGATTTAAGTTCTTGTAAAATAGAGTCTACGAGTGGAAATATTTCTGTTGATGTTAAATTGTTGGATTTGCAGCTGGATGAGTTGCATGAGTTTTCCAATGTTTTGCAGTTTGTGTTGGATGATTCTTTGGATGTTACGCTTGGTTTGGAAAATTCTCAATTAGATCCCGGAGATACGATGAGGTTGACCGGCAGTGCGTTTAGAGCTGTTGATAGTGCGGGCATAGGTGAGATGTCTGTTTTGATTTCTTGGGATGATTTTGAAACTGAGTTATTGGAAGATGATAATGCATTTGAATATGAAACTGTTTTGACTAATACTGTTATGTCAAATTATCATAATATTACTGTTACTGTTGAGGACGAGTTTGGAAATGTTGGTGTTGAGACTATAAGGTTTTATGTGACTCCAGTTCCAAAGTGGATGGAAGTGAGATCTAATGGAACGGAATTTATGCCCGGTTCAGATGTGGCAATAACAGTGGGAGTGTATGATCAGGCAGACCATGATACTTCTAATGAAGTTGAGTTTACTTTGAAGAATTCTAGAGGGAGCAGAGTAGTTAGAGATATATTACATACGAATGAAGTGTATAATTATCAATTGGATGAATATGCTATTCCAGGAGAATGGAAGCTGTATGCAGAATACGAAGATTTGGAAGCAGAGTCTTTCTTTGTTGTAAGAGAGGTTGAACTTTTGGAAATTAGTTTAGTGAATCAAAGTTTGTTAATTAAAAATGCAGGTAATTTGTATTATGATAAAAATTTGGTAATTGTAGGAGAAGGTAGTGGTGAGAAGAAGACAATAGATAGGAGGACTAATCTTGATCCTGGGGAGGAAATAGTTTTGGAATTGTATGAGTTGTTTGATACTGGATATTATAATGTCAGGGTCACAAATACTGGCGATGAATATGAATTGCAGATATACGATCCAAGAAGAGTCTTTACAAAATTAGGTGATTTCTTTGGAGGGTTTACTGGACAGGCAGTTGGTAAGCCAGGCACAGGGACTTCTGATGCACCAACTATAATTATGATAATTCTTCTTTTAGCTGGTTTGATTGTGTTTAGTGCTAGACTTAGAACACATAGAAGTAAGATGAGGACCCCTGGATTTTCACCTGAGAGAAGAAGGAGAGTAAGACTTCCTAAGCTAGGAAGGAAGAAAAAGAAAGAAGATGTTGAAGATCTTAAAGCGAGGATTCTAAGAGATATTGAGGATTCAGGTCCTGTGGAAAGGAAAGCTCCTGAGAAGGAAAAAAGTTATCATTTGCCTCCTGCTTTTGGCAAGGTTTCAGAGCCTAAGAATAAGCCAGACAGAGTTGATTTTGATAAACCAATAGGTTAGTAGAAAATACCTACTAAAATATATTCTATTTGATCAAACCTTAATTTTCCAGGGTCAGTTATATTGCTGTTGTCTCCTTTTGTTGTGCAGTACCAACCTTGTTCATCTTCACCTATTGATATTACTCTGTGAACTATTAAGTTGTCTGACCAAAATGGCCTGAAGACAATTATGTCTCCTACATGAATATCATTTTCTGATTCTGGTACAATTTCTATTCCATTTGCCCCATAGTCTAGAAGTGGATCCATTGAATTGGAGTCTGCGTATCTTGACCAAGTTGCGTCTTGTATGTTAATTACTATATAATCTTCGAAGATTGAGATATCATCTTCTGTTATTCTATCACTTGGAGAAATAAGCTCTCTTGATGTGAATATAGATGGGCTATTTGGGAAATTTTGGCTGTATGCTGTGTTTGAGAGCCATCCTAATGCAAATACGATTAATATCAAAAATATGAGCTTTTTCATAAAATCGGGAAAGATGAAAAACTTATAAGGGTTACTTTTTGGCCCTGTAATATAGAATTCCTAGAACTACAACAGTAATTGTTAGTAGTGATGCTATCGAAAATAGAGTATATCCTGCTGGGGAAAGTTGTATGAACGTTGTTATGTCTCCCAAATAAGGATGCCCTTGGACTGGACCACATAGGCTTTTTCCAGTTGTTGTTCCTAAAAGGAATAAAAGAAATAATGAGTTTATTACAGATACTATGAATAGTGATGTGAAAAGTTTATCCTTTGTTTTCATGCAGTTAATTGGAAGTCTGTGTTTAAAAGTTTTTTGTTAGAGAATTATCTTAATCTAATAGCTTCCATGTTTTTTGGAACCACTGTTTCTACCCTGTACATTTTGTGGAGTGTTGATGCTATGTCTAATGATTTAGATCTTTCTCCATGAATTAGAATTATCTTTTTTGGCCTTGGATTTGTTCTGTTTATGAAATTTATTAATTGAGTTCTGTCTGAGTGTCCCGTAAAACCGTGGATACTATGGATGTCCATGTTTACTTTTTGAGGTACATGTTTGTTTCCTTCTTGGAACACTATTTCTTTTTCTCCTTCTTGGACTTTTCTACCCAATGATCCTGGACCCTGATAACAAGTTAGAACCATTGAGTTCTTTTGGTCTCCTGCTAAGTTTTTGAAGTATTCTACGGATGAACCTCCAGTAAGCATACCGGAAGTAGCTAGTATTACACACGGACCTGTCTCTTCTAACACTTGCATCATTTCTTTTCTTGAGCCAACTTGTTTGAATATCTCTGATAAGAAAGGATTTTCGTCTTTGTGAAATACTGCCTGCTTTATTTTATTGTTGAAGTAGTCTGGATATGTTGTATGTATTGCAGTACAGTCCCAAACCATTCCTTGAACGAAACAAGGAACCTTCTCTACTTTTCCTTCCCTTATTGCTCTTTCTAGTAAAACCATGATTTCTTGTGCTCTTCCTACACCCAAAACTGGCATTAATACTTTTCCGCCTCTTTTTACTGTATTATTTATTATTCCAAGCAAATAATCTTCGGATTCTGATCTTGATGCTAATGTGTTTTCTTTTCCACCATAAGTGGATTCCATTAAAGTTGTTTCAAGTCTTGGGAATTTTGTTGCTGCAGGTGCTAATAAATTTGAAAGCTCGTAATTTAAGTCTCCAGTGTAAAGTAAGTTGTGCATACCTTCGCCAATATGAAGATGACACATTGAGCTCCCTAAAACATGTCCTGCATTGTAGAGTGTAAGTCTTACATCTGGAGTTATGTCTGTAACTTCTTCATAGTCTAGGATTATTGTGTTCTTAACCATTTTTTTGATTTCTGTGGATGAGAACAGTGCTTCTTTTGCATCTTTTTGTCCAACACTGATTAAATCTAGAAGTAATAATGAAGATACATCCCTTGTTGGCGCAGTACAATAGATTGGTCCGTCATATCCGTATTTGAAAAGCAGTGGAATTAATCCACAGTGATCAACGTGCGAATGTGTTAGAAGTACTGCATCTAATTCATTTATTTTGAATTCTGGTGCGCTCATGAATGGGAATGCTTCATCTCCAGATGCTGCTACGTTTATCCCACAATCCATAAGAACATTTGATTCTTGAGTTTGCAATAAAATACATGATCTCCCTACCTGAGATGCCCCTCCAAGGAATACTAATCTTATCCAAGGCTCTTTTCCTTCAGCTTTTCTAGGTCCGTAGATTCTTTCTCCAACTCTGTGAAGGAATTTCTTTCTTTCATCGCTACTTTCATATAGAACTGCTCTAATATTTTCAATTAATCTTGATCTTATTGATGGAATTCTTTTTACGATTGGGACGAATAATGTTTTCTTTTTTATCTCTTTTAGAATTTCTCCAGATTTTCCAATTGCTAATCCTGGTTTTTCTGCTTCTATTACTACAGATGATCTTTGAATATCAAAGTTGAGCTCAATTTTTCCAGCTTCTTTTGGAATTATTTTTATTATTTCTTGTTCTGCTTTTTCTACGTTCATGCATAAAGAAGGATCTGGTCTTAGTTCAACTCTTTTTTTAATTGTGCTAACTATAGTTTTTATTGTTGTTCCATTATCCATGAAGAAATCTTTATTCTTAGTGTAAAGTACAATATTTGCTCCTTCAAATAATATCTGAGAGATATTTGCATCTGGCGGAAGCATTTCTTTTATTTCTTCTAGTATCTTTAATACCATGTTTTTTTCACTTTGTGAGAACTAATTATTTCAATGTTTTCTCTATTTTCTTTGCTACTACTTGGTTTGCTCCTTGGTCATTTATTATGTATACATCTAAACCATCGCCTGTTGCGAGATCTCTGTTTATTGCAGTGTTTACTGCTTTAGTAGCAAGTTCAATCCCCTCTTTAGTTGTTATGTTATTATTGTAAGTGCTCTCGAGTACACCAACTGCTAGCATACTTCCTGAACCTGTTGAACAGAATTCTTTGATGTGAGTTAGTGAGCCATCAACTCCCAATTCGTATAGATAATTTCCATGAGGATCGTTTCCACCCAAAAGGAAACCAACTATTCCTGGAACCATGGACATCTTTCTTATGTTTTGATATAATATTCCTGCTAAAAGATTTGCTGCCTCTTTTACTGAAGCACTATCTTTCGTTCTCATTCTTTTTAGTCTTAGCTCTGCTTGGACCAATTTTGTAATTAGTTGTGCATCAGAAACAAGACCGGCCATTGTTACAGCCATGTTGTCAGTTATATTGTGTATCTTTTTCATGTCTTTGCTTGCAACGAAATAGCCTGCGCTAGCTCTTTTATCTGCTGCCAAGACTATACCATCTTTACATACAATTCCAACAGTAGTAGTTCCAGTGTGAATCTTTTTATCTTCCATTTAAGCATCACAGAATTTAGTAAGTCTAGTTCTTACTTTGTTTATAAAGTTTTTGGTATATGTACATTGTTGCATAAGAGGGTCTTAACAGATAAATATAAAAATAAACAATACTTAATTAAATTATGAATAAAAGACAAAAAGACCAAATAAAAAAAATAGTAATTGCATTAATATTAGTGTTAATTGGTTTATATATATTTAAATGGTATCCTATGTCTATACATGGAGAAGATATTTTATATGATGCCTCAGCACATATTGCTTTTGCTTCACTAATACTTTACTCTCTTTACTTCTTTGTAGACCAAAATAGAAATTGGCGAATGCCATATTTTATTTTATCTTTTGCTGTTTTAATGATTATTTCATTTCAGAGGATACAGGACAATGCACATAATGATATTGGTTTGTTGAAAGGTTTTCTAATCGCAATAATTTCCATTGGGATTGCAAATTGGAGTTATGTAAAAAGAAAATTAAATTTCTAAAAAAAGACCCTCTAACGCAACAATGTATGGTATATGAAGTTATTTTTTATATCTGGTTTTTTTAATATCTCTTGAAGCACATCTTTTGGTGTTGTTTTTGTTCTTTTTATTTTTACGTAGACTTTGCCTCTTTCTTTGTATATTCTCTTACCTTTCCACTTTTTCTTGAAGTTTTCTATGCTTTCTTTTTGTTTTATTTTTGGTCCGTAGTGTTTCTTTGTTTTATCTAGGCTTTTTGCTTTGAACCAGAAGTATGCGTCTTCGTCCCACTTCCATCCATAGTCCTTTATTTTTAGTCCTTCTCTTTCTGCTGCTGTCTTTGTTTTTTGTTGTGGTTTTAGTAGCTTTGCTCCTGCTATATCTATTTTTTTATTTAGTGGTTTTAGTTTGAATACTGTGTATCCTTTCAGTTTTGAAGGGTCTATTTCTTTTTTTATGAAGAATTCTTTTGAACCATCGTAAGTGTTGGCTAGTTTTATCATTTCTTCGTATTTTTTGTTGCTTAGTGCGGCTGCTAAGTTTCTTTCTTTTTGTACAGGATCAATTAATATTAGTGGTGATTTTTTCTTTGAAGCGTTTAATTCTTTTAGAATCTCTCCTTTTGAACTGTAATGTCTTGAAGGGTCTATTATTTCTTTAGGATCCCATTTTCTTATTGCATTCATTAGTTTTTTTAGTGAGCTATAATGGATCGTTAGGACTTCTAGAACATATCCCGAGAATCCCTTGATGTGGCTTTCCGCTCCGTAGAGATCGTGTGCTCTGCAGAGTTTTTTTATTAATCTAATATCATTTCTTATTTTTTCTGTTGCATGTTTTTTTACATGTTTTACGTGAAGGGGCGATACATCTGTAACGTTTTTTGCTTTCTTTGAAGTTTTTATGTCTAGAACTGGGATTATTTCGAATGTGAAACCATCTACTTTAGTTTGGAAGTAATCTCTTGAGCCATGAATTGTTTCGAAGCGTATTTTTTTCTTTCTCAAGAACTTTTTTAATTCGTTTGAGATTGACTTGTTTTGGTATTTTGCGTAGCTGAATCTTGCGAAGATATCTATGTCCGGTTTTCCCCTTATCCAAGTTCCTTTTGCGTATGATCCACCAACTAAGAATTTTATTTCAGAGTTTTTTATCTTTTTTAGGAAATTGTTTACTATTCTTTTGAGGTGTTGCTCCTCTTTTTTTGTTGGAAATATGTCTTCCATTTTAGAATTTAAAATTAAAGTTTATGTATGGTTTGTTGTCTTTTATTTTTAATAGTAATTCATCCTCTTTTTCTTTTTCTGGTTCTTTTATTGTAAACCCTACTATTACTTCGTCTTTGAATATTCTTGCAGGTGACTTCCTAAGTTCTATCTTTTCAATCTCTATTTCTGAAGATTTGAGAGGAGAGAAATCTATGTTTCTTCCAGGATTTAATGGGTTTAAAATACTTAATATTGATGCCTCTCCTTTTTTTAACTGAAGTAACGTGTCTGCAATTGCTTTATCTTCTGGAAGTTTTTTGAAACCGTCTTGGATTATTTGTGCGTTTGTTATAATTTTATTTATTTTAGACCTATCATCTTTTAATTTTTGATCTTCTATGACTAAAACGTGTTTTGTTACGTCTTTTTCTCCTGTATCTATGTTGTAATAACCAAGATCAGAATTGCTTCTCAATGGAACATTTATTCTATCGTTTGTTATTGCATCTTCTTCTTTGTAGATTTCATTGCCTTCAGGATCTCTTATTCTTATATCAAAATCGTAGCCCAAGGTAGATCCGGAATCATCTCTTAAATCTACCATAAAAGCTATGTTTCCGCCATCTTCTCCAAGTTCTACTGTTGTTGTTTCTTCATTTGTGCTATAGTCTAAAATTATTATTTCTGCACTGTTTTCGAACTCTTCTTTTGATGCTATCCTTCCAGAAGAGGAAGATGTTGATCCAGATTCTCCAGTTTCTGTATGTGGATCATCTGGTTTTTCACAGTCCCCGTCTGTGGTAGTTTCATCACAAATACAATCGGTTTCGCAATTTGTTGCATCTTCTCCAAATTCAGGTTCACAAATTTTATTTCCGCAACAAGCTCCGCAGTCTGTTGGACATATTTCACAATTTTCTTTTTCCCTATTGCATATCTTATCTCCACAATCATCCATGCCTGAGACTTTTCCAGTTATTCTGTTTTTTATTTCTGGAGTTATTGTAGATATGATTGCTAGTGCTAATGCTATCAGTATAAATAGGAGAATCAACTTATCTCTTTTATTCATGTTATTATTTTGAGATAGTTAGCTTATAAAAGTTTTCTTGAATTTTTTAGAAGTATATTCTGTAGTATATAAAAGAGAAAGGTATTTAAACCGTTTATTTGGGATTGTTTTATGGTAAAAGCAATAGTAATGGCTGGTGTTAAGAGAACTAGAAGAGAAAAAAGGCAGAGTGAAGAAATTCAGGAAATCTATGATGATGATGGACACTTTTCTAATAGCGGATATAAACCGTTAACTCAAGTTTCTGTTAAGCTAGGTGCAGAAAGACACCCAATGATACATTATTCCTTGTCTGCTTTAGATAATTCTTCTTTAGTTGATGATATTACTATTATTGGTAAAAAAAATAGATTAGATTCATTTTTAGAAAATTCCGAATACAATACACCAACTAGAGTGGTGCAACAAGTTGGTAGTATTCTTCAAAATGCTATGGCTGCATATGAAGAAAGTGGGGCAGATAATCATGCATTGTTTTTAGCCTCAGATATTCCTAGATTGACTTCGTTTGGTATTGAAGATTTTTTGGAAAGATGTGAAGGCGATTATGATTTATTTTTTCCAATTATAGGGTGGGAAACAACTATTACAAATAAGAGAAGGCCTCCTGTAAAATTAGTTGATAATGAAAGCAGAGGAATTAGAGATAGAATCTTTGATGAAAGAGGTAGAAGGGGTTTTAGAGTTGGAAATATGGTTTATGCTAATCCAAATGGGGTTCAAAATAAACATATTATTGATATAGGTTACTCAATCAGAAAGTTGCTTTTGCCTCAAAATTTGGTTGCTCTTTGGAAATACGTTGGACCAGATATAAGAAAGAAATATTTTGGAAGAAAACTTTCTCTTGATGATGTTGAAGGGAAATTGTCTGAAATGTTTGGAACTAGATTTAAGTTGGTTGAAGTTTTTACTTCAGAAAGTGAGAGAGATGTTGATTCTGCAGATGACTTAAGAGAATTGAATGGAGATTAAACTTTCTTTATTTTTGCTATGAAGAAACCATCTGTGTGATTATCTTGTGGCCAGATTCTCAAGCACTTTTTTACTTCTTTATTGTAAATGTTGTCTTCGAATTTTGTTATTGGTTCTGATGATTTTAAATTTTTGATATTTATTTTTTCTACTTTTGCGTTTT
>CAYMSW010000025.1:0-8926 GCA_964393215.1 Candidatus Woesearchaeota archaeon | reverse complement strand
ACTCCTATGAAATCGTATGGTTTTTGTTCTTTTAGAAATTCTTCAAGTTCTTTGTTAGATTTATGGGTTGTTGCTTGATCGAATATTTCTATTTTATGCCCTTCTTTTTGTAGAATTGCTGCCAAGTATCCAAGTCCGTATGGAAATACGTTATATGGCGAATTCGTCTCATGCATTACAAATAAGATTCTCATTTTATTTTCCGTGCTTTTTCAAACTAATATATGTTTTAAAAGTTTTATGATATAAGTTGATCAAGAGATTCTGCTTTTAGTATTTTTTTTCTTATATATGCACTGAATCTGTCGATCATAGCAACCATTAGAACCATGATAATTAAGATAGTTAGAACTTCTTGATTTTTGAATAGACGCATGCTTGTTAAAAGTTCCATTCCTATTCCTCCTGCCCCTACTAAACCTAGAACTGTTGCTGCTCTGAAGTTATTTTCTAGATAATATAAAGAGTAGTTAGCGAAGAGTGGTTTAACTTGAGGTAGTATTCCTCTTACTATTACTTGTATTTTATTTGCTCCTGTTGAAACAATTGCTTTTATCGTCTCTGGATCTACAGTTTCAATAGCTTCTGAAAAATATCTTCCCAATGCTCCAGTTACGTGAACCGACAGTGCTAAAACTCCAGGGAATGGACCTAAACCTACCATCGATACGAAGATTAAACCCCAAACTATTTCGTTTATTCCTCTAAATGTATCAAACATAGATCTTACTGAGTGATATATGAACTTGTTTTTCATAATGTTTCTTGCTGCTAGAAATGAAAGAGGAAATGCAAGTACTGCACCTATTCCAGAACCAACTATTGCCATTTGTAGTGTTTCTACGGCCTTTGATAGAAGGGTTCCCAAATTACTTATGTCTGGGGGAAACATCCTTCTTACGAAGTCGGCCATGTGTGGAATGCCTTTGACAAAATTTGTTGGACTTGTGTTTGTTCCAGTAAAAGCCCAATAATATATTAAGACGATTAGAATTCCAATAAACATTCCTCGATATTTTTTAGGTATTTTCATTTTATACTTTTTTGTAAATTTCCATCACTTCTCTTTCAGATAAATTTTCAGATAAATCATCGAATACAATTTCTCCATTTCTCATTCCGATTATCCTTGAACCATATCTTTTAGCGAAATCTAGAAAGTGGAGACTGCTTACAAGTGTTATCTCTTTTTCTTCACAAATTTTTTTTAGTAAGTCCATAATTTCCATCATTAATTGTGGATCTAGGTTTGATACTGGTTCATCTGCTAGAATTATTTCTGGTTTTTGTGATAGGGTTCTTGCAATGGCTACTCTTTGTTTTTGACCACCACTTAAATTACATACCCTTTCATTTTGGAATTTTTCTAAACCAACGGTATGTATGCTTTCTTTTACTATTTTTATGTCTTCTTTGGAGAATCTGTTGATTAGAGTATTAAATGAACTGTTGAATCTTAGTCTACCGTTGAGAATATTTTTTAGTACTGTATCTCTCTCTACGAGATTGAAGTTTTGGAATATCATTCCAATATTTCCCCTTATTTTTTCTGCCTTTTTTGGATGACTATTTACTATGTCTTCGTTGTCTATGAGTATTTTTCCAGAAGTAGGGTTGATTAGTCTGTTGATGCATTTTAGTAAGGTTGATTTTCCTGATCCAGATGAGCCGATTATAACTACATTTTCTCCTTTTTTTATATGGAGGTTTATTTTTTTTATTGCTTCACCATTTTCTTTTTTGTATTCATGACTCAAATTTTCTATTTTGATCATTTTAGAAAGAAAAAAGGAAGAAGAAGTTATGCGTTTTCTGAGCTGGTGACGTCCATTCCTAATATTTCTGCGGTCTGTCTTATGACATCATAGTCACTGTCAGATACTTCTTGATACCTGGCTATTCCCCCCCATCCACCTACTTCATGGATTGTTTGTTGATCCATATTTATTAGAGCTTCTTGGATAGCTAGTTTTAGTTCGTCTGGTAAATTTCCTCTGACTACAATTGGAGAGCCAGGTATTGGTTCAGATTCGTAAATAATTATATTGACTTTTGGATCTATTTCACCAGCTTCAATCATTCTGTTGTATACATTATCACTCGATGCCCCCGCATCTATATGTCCATTATCCACTGCTAATTGTACTGCATTGTGTGTTCCGGAAAAAATAAATTCGCTGAAATCATTATTTGGATCAATTCCATTTTCAATTAATATTTTTTTTGGGATAAGGTGTCCAGAGGTTGATGTAGGATCAACGAATGCGAATGATTTTCCCTTTAGATCTTCTAATGTTTCTATTCCGCTGTTTGCGTTTGCGATGATTATTGACTTGTAGGTTGCACTTCCCGTGCTTTCTTTTACTCCATTAACTATCGCTTCTGCACCGGCTACATTTGATGCTATTACATATGAAAATGGTCCAAACCACGCCATATCAATGTGTTCTGCTCTCATTGCTTCTATTGCCGCTGTATAGTCAGAAGTAACCTGGATTTCTACTGGAATACCTAATGTTTCAGATAAGTACTCTTTTATAGGTTCATAATTTCTTAACATTTCTTCAGCGTCGTCTGCAGGAATCAATCCCATTTTTAGTACTTCTATTTCTTCTCCGGGAGTTTTTACTACGTCGCCAGTTATGTCTTCAGTAATGCTACTTCCATTTGGCCAAAATATTAGTATCACTAGAGCAATTACTAAAATTCCAATTGCTGTATTTGATTTGCTCATGTTTTAGTTTTCTCCTTTATTGTCTTTTATCGAATCTTTAATTGTTGTAGAAGATACCTCTGGAAAATATGGAAGGATTTTAACTGTTCCTCCGATGTCTTTCATTATCTTTTCAACTTTTTTTATCTCTCCTTCTCCATGAGTTTCTGATTCAATTAGTATGTCTGGCTTTAATCTTTTTACATTGTCTATTGGCGAGTAGGTTTCTTGTGGTACAACCAGATCTGCATACTTTAGAGCTTCTGCAAGAAACATTCTTTCTTTGAATGGCATTAATGGTTTTGGCTTTTTTTCCATTGTTGCTTCATCTGTTAGAATTCCTACAATTAATCTACCATCTTTTCCAGCTAAAGCCTTAGCATTTTTCATAAAAGTTATATGCCCTCTGTGTACTAGGTCAAGAACATAGTATGAATAAACAGTTTTCATTTTGATATCTCCTTTTTATGGCTTTTTCAGGCCTAATTTTATTATAAATCTTGCGAAATAAACACTCATTGTTTGAGTTTATAAGAAGCCGTATCTTGCTATTTCCCCTTCAGATAGGGTCCCTTCTCTTAATGCTTGAACTCTTTCGCATACTCTGAGAACTCTTGGAAGTCCAGTTTCCATTGCTCTAACTAGTGAAGGATTTGTTTTGCTCCATTTTTGATCACTATATCTTGCTTGTATGTCTTCTATCCTATCTTTAAAATTAATTTGTCCCCCATTTATGTTGCTTAGTTCAGAGTATATCACTATTGCTTCTTGCCAAGTTCTTGGAACTAATAACATAGGATCTAATGTATCAAATTCTCTCCTTTCTTCAGAATTATCATCGTCTGCAAATTGTTCTGCAACGACATAGTGTGACCTGAACATCTGCGCGATTCTATATAAATCTACTTGAGAAGTGGCTATTCCTAGTTCTAATCCTCTTTCTTCCACTAGTTTTGCTCCTCTTAATTCGTGGAAGGTTTGGTTTTCTTTTAGTGGTCTTCCAATATCATGCAATCCACCAGCCAAAGCTATTTCTTCAGAATTTAAGTGAGCATTTAATCCAGGATATCTTGAGGTTGCATTTATTACTACTTCTTCTGCAATCTTATCTGTGTCTGCTAAATGAAATAAATAGTTTTCTGGACTTTTCATTACATCTGGATTCTCACCCATAAGCCTTTTTGCTAAATCTAGAACTCCAGGTCTATTCATTAATCTACCCATTTTTTCGTGGAACTCGTAGTTTTATTTAAACATTATGATAGATAAATTTTAAATAGTAGCTACTTATTCTAGAAGTTTAATGGTTAATATTTGGAAGGAAAGAAGAAAGAAATTTAAGGAATCTTATGCTTTTGAGCTTAGCAGATTGTTTTCATATCCTTTTACTCTTATTTTGCATCGTTTTAAGGCAATTACTCCAAATATGATTACTTTTTTTAGTCTTTTAGTTGGAATTGTTGCAGCTCTTTTTTTATTGAATGAGAATTATATTGTTGCAGGTATTGTTTATTGGTTCTCTTGGATTCTTGATTTGGTTGATGGTGAGATAGCTAGATTGAATGGAATATATGCTAAGACTGGGAAATATACTAAATTTGGTCCTTGGATAGATGGTGTTTTTGATAGAGTAAAGGAGATTATAATTTTAATTGCAATTTCTGTAGTTTTGTATTGGAACAATCCTTCCTTTTTCGTATTTATTTTGGCTATTTTGGCAGTTATAAGTAGTTTATTCTGGAGGCATACTGCACTGTATACTAAAGTTAGATTTGATATTGATGATTCAAAGCCAAAAGATATGAAACCAGTAGAAGTGGATGTTGCATTGCAGAATCTTGTTATATCTGTTTTGATTATTTTTAATCAGTTAACCGTTCTTTTGGGTTTGTTTGCGGTTTTGTTTAATTTGGCCTGGATTAAGAACTTGGTTATTTGGAGTTTTAAGTATAGGAAACTTTGATATAGTTCTTCTTTTAGTGTAGCCTAATATTTTCATGTGATTTGGATTTCTTGTTTTTGAGAGAACTCTTAGTGTAAATTTTGTTGTTGCTTTTGGTTGTTGCCAACTTTTTCTTAATTGAATTGCTTTTTCTATGGCAGGCCAATAATTTTTTAGATCATTTTTTGCTTTTTCGAATGAATATTTTTTGTAAGTGTGTTTTCCTTTAGATTGGAGATAAATAGTTGGCAGTAAAAGTAGCTTTGATACATATAATTTTAATCGGTAATCGTTGTTTAGTTTGGGATTCAGGAAATATTCTTTTAGTCTCTTTAGTGCGAATTCTCTTTCTTCTTCATCGTTTCTTATGGAGAATGTTAGTTCTTTGTTTTTGTCTGTTAGGGATACTCCGTGTTTGAATAGTTCAGTTGGGAAATAATGCTCTGGATAGTAGTTCATCTCCTGCTCTGTAATTATCTGGAAGCCATGATGTTGAAGTGGATCAATTTCATAGAACTTTGGAAGTATTTTTTTTATTTTTTTCCTTAATTCTATTAGTTTTTCTTTTGATTCTATTGTTTCTTTTTTTAGTATGATTAAACAGTCTAAGTCGCTAAATCCTTTTTTGTAGTCTAAGGTTGCTAAACTTCCATTTAGAAAGATTCCTAGGGCGTGTTCTTTTAATTCTTTTTCATAGAATTCTTTTATTTCTAGGACAGGTTTTATGAATGGATCGTTCGTGTTCCACGATGAGAATTCTCTTGCTTTCACTGTTTTTTTTACTTTTGTTGGTTTTATTTTTTTGTAAAATAGTTTATATGTCTCTGATATGAGTTCTGCATATTTTTCTTCAGAGATTGTGTTTGTGTTTGGTATTTTTATGTTTGTTTTGGCGAATAGAGGAATTAGTTTTTTGAAATCATTTCTTTCTTCTTTTATTACTGGGAAAAATACTTGGCTTTTTTTGTCTAAACTAGTGTAACCTAAGAATTCAACTAGGTTTTTATGGATAGTATTTTGGATTATGTGCAAGTTTATCATTTTAGTTTTATTTTTCTAACTCCTTCCTTAAACTTGAAATATATTTTACTTTTTAGCGGCTTTGTTGTTAAGTAGTCGTACTTTAGACATGCTTTGAAAGGAATTTTATTTCTATTTAGGAAATCTACTTGTTTTTTGAAGAGACTATATCTTTCTATAAGTAATTTTTTGTATTCTTCATTTATTTCTATGTCTTCTGTTTGTTGGTTGTTCATTATTGCATCTAGTAAGTCTCTTTGTGGTTGAAGTTCAAATGGTAGAATTGATGCTGGTTCTGATTTGTTTGTTAGTATTTCTCTTGCTTCTTTATTTGCTTCTTCTTTTGATATATCTTTTTTGAAAATTAAACTGTGGTGTCTTAGTAATATTTTTCTTGGAGTTTTTGGAGTTTTTGATATGTTTTGCATCATTTCTTTTGATGTGAAGATTAAATCATAACAGAAATCTATGCATTTGTCCAAAAGGGTTACCAATTTGTTGTATTTTTCTTCTGAGTTGTCATTGAACCAGTTTTTTCTTAGGTTGATTACTTCTTCTACGAAGTTTTCCATGTCTTCCGTTACATATTTTTTATCTAAAAGCCTTGGAGGATATTTCATTGAGTTTAATCTTGCTAGTATGTTTCGTACAGGAATCTCTCTTTTTCCTTTTGTTTTGATGTTCAATGTGTGAAGTAAGTCGTTTATTGCTAAGTTGTGCTTTTTGAATTTCTTCTTTGTTAAGTAGAGTTTTGTGAATTCGTGTGGCCACAGTGCGATTATGTAGTCATTTAGAATTATCTGATTTATTTTCTGGTCAACTTCTTCGAAGAAATAATCTCTTCCGTAGGACTTTTTTAAAGAGAATGCTGGAAATAGATGGTTTATTTTTGAAAATATCTCATTTTGAATTATTATTGGATGGTGAGCGATTATATAACTCTCTTTTTTCATACACTCTTCTATTTTTGTTATAACTTCTGGAGAGTTTTTTGGATAATCTTTTAGAACTACGAAGAAATCTAGATCTGACATTCCTATGTGAGAAATTTCTCCAACTTGATATATGGCTACAACGTCTTCGCATGATGAAACTTCGTTTATGAAAAGCTCTTTTGCTCTTGCGTAATCTTCCAAGGTTTGTTCTTTTGGAATATCTGTGAATCTAATGTTGTTTATTTCCAATTGCATTTTTGTATAGTTCGAAATATTGTTGAAATATGTTTTCCCAGTTGTATTTTTCTGAGTCTTTTTTTATTTTTTCTTTATCCCAGTTTTTATTTAATGCAGTTTCTATTGCTTCTGCTAGTTTTTTGTAGTCTTTTGTTGGAACTAGAAGGCCGTTGTCTTTTGTTATAATATCTTCTGGTCCTCCACATTTAGTTGTTACTATTGGAGTTCCTTCTTTTAATGCTTCAAGATATACTAGCCCAAATCCTTCATATAAACTTGGTAGAACAAATAAATCTGCTTGTTCGTAATAACTTGACAGTTCTTCATCAGGAATGAATCCTGCTAGAATTACTTGATCTTGTAGTTTGTATTTTTTTATTAACTTTTTTAGCCTTTCAAGTTCAGGACCTTTTCCGCCAATTATGAAGGTTATATCTTCGTTGTTTTTTGAAAGGATGGTGATTGCGTAGATTAGATATTGTAGGCCTTTTCTTGGTTCAATTCTCTGTATTGATACGCAGATTTTTTTGCTTTCTGAAATATTCCATTTTTCTCTTATACTTATTTCTTCTTTTTTGTCTAGAGTTTGTGGTCCATGTGGTATTATATGTATTTCTTTTCTGCATCCTTGTTTCATAGCGCTTTGTTTCATATGTTTACACATTGTTGTTACATGATCTGAATTGTTCATTACGTAGGCCAAGACTGGATTTAGTGCCTTGGGCACTGGTTTTCTTGGATCGTAAGTGTCCCAGCCAGTTAGACTTGTTATTAGTGGGATTTTTGTTAGTTTTTTTACAATTATTGTGGCTAATCCCGGCTCAAGGACGTGGCACATATGGACTACATCTATTTTTTCGTTTTTTATTATTCTTGGTAGTAGAAATAGTAGCATTAATTGAATTGTTATTAGCCTTAGAATTGGAAGATTGATTATCGGGAATCTTTTTATTTTTATTCCTTCTAAATCTTCTTCTTTTTTGGAATCTTTTATTTTTGGGGTGAAAATTGTTACTTTGTTTTCCTTTTTTGCTTGGCTTGCTATTTCGTAGACTACTTGCTCTGTTCCACCTTTTATTGGAAAGAATGTAGGGGTGACTATTAGTATGTTTTTCATAGGGTTAGGTCTTGAAATTTGATTATAAGCTTTATGAAGATTAATTTTTGTAGAAATCTATTGTTTGTTTTATTAGTTTTTTTGGATCAAATTTTTCTTTGTAAAGTTTTTTTGATGCCTTTCCCATTTTTTCTCTTAGTTTTTTGTCGTTTACTAATGTTTGTAGCTTCTCTGTTAGCTCTCTTGTGTTGTTCACTAGAAAACCATTGTTTGTTATTCCTTCTGGATTTCCTCCGGTGTTTGATGCTATGATTGGTTTTCCAAAGAAAGTTGCTTCTAAGATGTTTCTTGAGAATGGTTCTGGCCATCTTGTTGGTAGGACAACTATATCGCTGTTTTTGTAGAAAAATGGAATGTATTTGTAGTCTACCTTTCCTGTGAAGATAACTCTGTCTTGTATTTTTAGTTGTTTTGTTAATTGTTTTAGATTGTTTTCCTCTGATCCTGAGCCAAGAATAATTAGTTGTGCGTTTTCTATCTTTGCTACGGATTTAATTAGTAAGTCTACACCTTTTATTTTCTCCAAGTAGCCAGAATAAAGTATTGTTGTTTTTTTGTCTAAATTTATTGGAAATTCTTCTAGTTTTGTTGGAATGTTTGCTAGGTTGTAAATCTTTTTTGAGTTGTTTAGCTTTATTGTATCATTTAATAGAATGAATTTGTCCACGTATTTTATTTGGCTTCTTCTTTTTAGATAGTTTTTGTATAACCAGATTAGGAATATTGGATTGTATTTTAAGTAGAAGCTTAGTTTTTGTTTTCCTATGTAATCAGAAGTTAACATTATTTTTAGATATTTTGTGAAGTTTTTTTCTCCAGGTTTCCATTTTATTTTTTTGTGGTAGAGATTTGATTTCGGACAGAAATTTGTGTAATTATTTATGGTTGCTATCTTTTTTGTTTTTGTTCTTAGTTTTGTTATAGAAGTTGTGTTTAGAAAGTGGATTATGTCATATTTGTAT
>CAYMSW010000024.1:0-9627 GCA_964393215.1 Candidatus Woesearchaeota archaeon | reverse complement strand
CCATCAACACTACCTTCAACTATAGTTTCTACATAATTTCCATTTTGAAGCAATACAGCACCATATTCAACATAATCAATAGTAGAACTTGCCCAAATCAAAAACTGAGCGTTATCGCCTTGATCAACTTCAAGATAATCTGTTCCATTACCCCAATATGAAGTAATAAGTGCAGCTGCACTAACAAAACTAGTTACCAAAACTAATGCAAATAACAAAAGAGTCAATGTTTTTTTCATTTCATATCCCATCCAAAATTAATTCCAACAGAATCGAACTCATCTCCATCACTAATATAGTTCAATCCCAAAGACCACTTCTTGCCTAAATCAAAATCAATACCAGCCCAATAAACCAAACCTAATTCAGATTCCGAACCAGCAGTTGCAGGATCAAAAGAACTACCTCTGTAACTTCCATCTACCTCATAATGTTCAAGACCTCTGCTTGTAGCAGTGTTTTTTCTCATTCTTACAACACCAGGACCAGCATAAAGAGTAAAACCTTTATTTTTATAACCAACCTTACCAAGTAATCCAAATGAAGGAGTTTCTTCCCATTCAGTTCTATCAACAGTTTCTCTTCTTCCTATGCCCTGTATTTCTGCGACATCAAGAAGAGTTCTATCAACACCCTCTTCAAGTCCATCGAATCTGCCAAATGAACCGACACCATAAACTAAATTTCCAGCATACCAATCTTTTGAAACACCATAAACTTGATCAGCACCATTCCAAACATTTATTTGATTTGGAAGTAAACCATAAATAAGTCCTTTATCTTCAATAGAAGTTTCCAAACTGTCTGCTCTTTCAGACAATCTATTTTCTCTTTCTATTCCTCTTTCTCTAAGAGTTCTACATCTATCTAATTTTCCCTTTGTAATTCCATGTCTTTCCTGATAAAAGTCTCTTCCAGCTTCTGCTTCATCCAAATCTTCAGTAAGCTGATCAACTCTCTCAGTATTTTCTCTTATATCAGTAATATCATCTAAAAAGTAAATTCCTTGGGGAGTGTTCAAAACAACATCTCCAATACCATGATTTAAATCTCTTGTAAAATAACCTTCTTGATCGCCAGAACCATATATTCTTTGTGTTTCCTCAGAACCCCTAACATCAGTGTAAGTAACACCCTTCATTACAAAATTACCATCTCCTGCCAAAGCAGTTTCCCAGAAATGGCCAGGATTGAACTCGAAACCATTCTGTTCTATCAATTCACCAATCTTTACATCTCCGTGCCAATCTATATATGTAGTATCTGCAATAGAAGCATTTTCAGCACCATGAGCTAAGCTAAAAGCCGCAACTGGTACCATAACAGCATTTGTCAATAATTTCTTCATTTTTACTCCTTAATTGTAATTATATTCTATAGAATATACGTCTATATTTCATTTATAAACCTTACCATTTAGGCTCTAACTAAAGAATTCTTTAACTTTCTCATAATTTCTACTTTGAATCAGCTCAACAGAGCCAGGGAAATACTTCTGATAATTGCTCCAAGAATACCTCTCATCCAGATAAATAATAACTCCTCTGTCCTTCTCACTCCTTATACAACGCCCAGCATTCTGTAAAACCTTGGTAAAAGCGGGCATAATATACCCATATTCCTGGCCTCGACCAAACTTCTCATCATAATATCTAACCAATTCCTTGCTCATAACGTCATATTTACCAAAAGGAACCCCTATAATAGTAACTGCAGACAAAGAATCACCAAGCAAATCTATACTCTCTCCAAAACTACCGGCACTAACAGCAAACAAACTATTCCCTCTAGAAATCTTAAATCTGCTCAAAATAGACTCTCTGCTACTTTTATCCATACCAGGCTCCTCGGAGACAATATCTTCTTCAAAATAAGACCTAACTTCACCCAAAATAGCATAACTTGGAAAGAAAAATATCTTATTTCCAGGAATAGTTTCAATTATCTTCTTACAATTCAAAGCAATCCTTTCATACATTTGATCGCTCCTCATACTCAATTTAGTATTTACAACAGGAACAACCAAATCCAGCCTATTCTCAGCAGGATAAGGATTGGACAAATCAATTTTCAGTGGTAAATCCAAACCAAAAATTTTCTCATACATTTCTAAAGGATACAAAGTTCCACTCATAAAAATATTAGAATGTGCACCCTCAACAATTTCACCCATGGCCACAGCAGGATCCAAACAATTTTTCTCCAAAAGAATAAATGGTTTGCCCATCTTGGTCTTTCCCATCTTTATTACTCTAGAAAATTCCTTACCTTCCTTATTCCAACTATCCAAAAAATACGCTAAAGCTCTCAAATAACTTCTCTGCTGCAATTCTAAAACATCTTCAGACAAATCATCCAGCTTCTGAATAAATTCTTCATCAAAAGTTCCAAACTCATCTCTGTCAATTAAACTTTCATTTCCAGCATATTTATCTGCTAATTTCTGCAGCTTAAGTTTTATTTCAAAAATTTGTTCCTCGACATCTTTATCCAGTTTATTTGCTTCAGCAATAGCATTATCTAAACTAATTGTACTCAAATTGTCGCTCATCAAATCTCTCGCCCTGCTTGGCAAATTATGCGCTTCATCCCAAACAACAATACAATCATCAAAATCTCCATTAATTTTCTTCAAAAAAATACTCCTTATAGCAGGATCTAAAATATGATAATAATCTGCAACAACAACTTTGCTTTTCTTAGCCAACAAATTCGCAGCTTCATAAGGACAAACTTTAGATTCTTTACACTTTTCAAATAATTCTTCAACATTATGAATTTTATTTTTCAATTCATCCATTAATAATTTATTAGAAAACATATTTTTTTTACTGTAAAAATTCTCATACAGCTCACATTCTTTATTTTCAGTTAAGTGTTTACAATAATCCCAAAAACCCCTGGCATTCTTAGGATCAACTTCATCTCTACCACACATCCAAACTTTTCCAATAAAATCAACAGCTTGAAGATTCAAACCGCCCTTCTCCTTTATTTTCCTCAAAGTATCTATAGCTATTTTGTGATGGGTGTGTTTAGAAGTTAAAAATAAAACTTTCTTATCATGTTTCAAAGCGTATTCTAAAGCGGCAGTAAGAACAGCAACAGTTTTACCAACACCAGTAGGAACTTGAGCTAAAACATCCTTTTTATTGCTTGCAGCAGTAGCTACAACTTTTGCAAAAGAATCTTGTCCTTTCCTATAACTTTCAAATGGGAATAATTCCTCGAAACTGTAAATCTCTGACATCCAGATTTTTACTTAACCTAAACTTATAAAGAATATGATAGTATATGTCAAGAAGCTCTTTTGTAAGGAACAGTTTTCTCCAAATGCGTAACTTTTGCATCACCCCAAACTGGAGCATCTTCAAAAACAGTTGGATCATAATGTTCGCCTAAATAGAATTGAGATCTATCTGGAGCAAATTCTCTTTTTTTAACATAAAGATCAACATAAAGTCCTTCTCTAACTGGTTTAACTCTCGTTCTGCCCCAAACCCTAACTTTTTCAGCATCAGGATCCTCAGCACCAAGATTCACATCTTCACCAATAAAATTCAAAAGTTCAATCAAAGAACTCTCATCCAATTTATCTCCAAATAGTCTCGTTCTCCAACTCATAAAAAAGTGAATCAAAATAATTTTATAAGGTTTGTTAAACCACCATATACTCCAAAGTCCAACCAGTTCTTTCAGAAAACCTTTCTCTGGGCCTAACTCTTAATTTTTTAAATAAATAAAATCCAAAGTCAACTTCATCAAACCTTCCTTTATTTTCCGGATCATGTCTCTCCTCAACAGTAAAATAATCCTCTATCAATTCCCTAATGCTCATTTCATAATTATCCATAAAAAGAGGAATTAGCAAAACCTTTAATGATTTTCCCTAGCAGCTTCCAACAACTTTCTCTCTTCTTCAGCTACAGTATTCCTTATTTTCCCAACAGCATCAACATTCGCAGAAATAGAACCTATACCATACTTAACCAACTTCTTAGCCATCTCTTCATCAGAGCCAGCCTGACCACAGATGCTAGATTCAACATTATACTCTTTACATTTCTTAATAACTCTCCTAATCTGTTTCAAAACAGCAGGATGCAATTCACTAAACAACGAAGCAACACTTTCATTATTCCTATCAACAGCCAAAGTAAATTGTGTTAAATCATTTGAACCAATAGAAGCAAACTTTATTCCAGAGCTACAAAGATCATCAATAATCTCAACAGCTGCAGGGGTTTCAATCATAACACCAAAATCACAATCCAAATCCAAATCGCTAATAATTTCTTTTACTTTCTCAACTTGATCAACATGTGTAACCAAAGGAACCATAATAGAAAGATTTCTTACACCTTCCTGTCTCAAACGTCTAATTGCTTTCAACTCGGCTTTCAACAACTTACGTTCATCCAAACTCATTCTTACACCATGCCAGCCCATCATCGGATTGCTTTCCTTCTCAACCAAGTCTCCGCCTTCCAATTCAGAATATTCATCGCTCCTAATATCAGAAGTTCTAACCCAAACTGGTTTTTCACCAAAGGGTTTTGCAATCTCTCTCAACTTTTCAACTAAATAATTAGTATATTCTTCTTCCCGACCTTCTCTGACATATTTCAAAGGATGAATTCCTTTCTCAGCAATAATAAACTCCAAACGAGCCAAACCAACACCATCAGCATTCGTTTCAACAGCTCTTTCAACGGCTTGAGAAATATCAACATTGACTTTAACTTTAGTAACGGTCTTAGCATGTGAAACTTCAACATCCATTTCTATTTTTTCAGGTTCAACTTCAGCTTCACCAGAATAAATTTTTCCATTAGAACCATCAACAGTAATAGTACTACTTTCTTTCAAAACTTCAGTAGCCTTTTCAGTACCAACAACACAAGGAATTCCCAGTTCTCTAGAAACAATTGCAGCGTGACAAGTAGAACCACCTTCATCAGTAACAATCGCAGCAGCCCTTTCCATTGCAGGAACCATATCCGGAGAAGTCATACGAGCAACTAAAACATCACCTTTCTCAACTTTACTCAACTCTTCTCTTTCATTTACAATCTTAACAGTACCAGTACCAACACCAGGAGAAGCAGACAAACCTTCCAAAATAACTTCACCTTCAACCTCTTCCTCTTTTACTTCTTCAACTTTTTTCTTAGTAGTAATATCTCTACTCTGAACAATATACAATCTATTATTTTCTATAGCATATTCAATGTCTTGTGGCTTTCCATAATGCTTCTCAATCTTTCCAGCCAACTTAGCTAAAACAATAATCTCATCATCTTCTAAAACTTGCTTCTTGCTTTTTCCTTCGCTCAAATCAATCTTAATAGTTCTTCCAGAATTTGGATCTCTTGAAAACATCCACTCTTGCCCAGGAATTTTCTTATCTTTCAATTTCCAATAATCTTTTTCAACTACATATCTATTAGGTGAAATTGCACCAGAAACAACAGCATCACCCAAACCATAACCTGCTTCAAGAATAATTTCATTCTCATCATTGTTTACAGGATTCATAGTAAAAATAACACCAGACTTTTCAGAATTAATCATCTTTTGAACAACAACTGCAATATAAACTTTAGAATGTTCAAAACCATTTTTCTCCCTATAATAAATTGCTCTAGGAGTATACAGAGAAGCCCAACACTGATGAACAGCCTTCGTAACATGATCAGTACCTCTAACGTTCAAATAGGTTGCTTGCTGTCCTGCAAATGAAGCAGTTGGCAAATCTTCAGCAGTTGCACTTGACCTAACAGCTACAAATGCAGTATCTCTTCCAGAATTAACTAACTTAGCGGCTTCAGCAGGCAAAGTTGCAATATCAGTTCCAACATTTATATTTCTGTAAGCTTTCTGCACATCCAATCTAACTTCATAAGGCATATCTGCGCTCAAAATCAAATCTTGTATCTTATCAGAAGCTTCATTTAATTTATCAGAATCTTCTATGTCTAAATGCTCAAGAATCTTATCAATTTGCTCCTGTATCTTAGTTTGAGCTAAAAATAATTTATAAGCATCGGCTGTAACAACAAAACCATTAGGGACTGGAAAATTATTACTAGATAACTCTCCAAGATTTGCTGCCTTTCCACCAACCAAAGCAACACTATCCTTAGAAATGTCCTTAAACCAAGCTATATTCACCATCTTTTACAAAAAAGAACTATGGGATTTATATAAAGTTTTTGATTAAGAACATTATATTATTCTATTTCTTCGAAGAATGGCTCCTAATATACTTCACATACAATTGATCAGCACCCATTATATGTTTAACAAGCCAATCTGCAAGATAATCTTGAATCTTCTTTAATAGTTCTTTAACAACTGACGAATCAAAATTTTTAGATCTACACTTCTCCTTGAGCTCTTTTTGAAAATCTTCATAAAAAGTAACAAAGCTTTGATGAATCTTCTTATGCTCCTCAAGACCAGGAAACTTATGCTTCTTCATATAAGCCTCTTCATAAGAAAAATGTTTACCTACATATTCATACAAGAAATGCAAAGTTTTTCTCAGCTTGCCCATCTCGATTTCATCAGCAGAAATATACACAGATAAATTATTTATTTCATCTATAAGACTTTTATGTTGTTTATCAATGATTGGTTCACCAGAAGCCATTGATTCTTTCCATTTTACTGCCATCTAATCACCTAATAAAACCTAAGAATAATAGATTTATATAAAGTTTTTGATTAACGATTATCTAAATTACCTTCTTCTATGCCCAGACCTACCACGAAATCCATGACCTCTAGGAACTCTTCCTCTTCCACCAGGTCTAAAATTTCCTCTACGCTGAGTTTTAGAAGATGCAACAGGTAATATCCTGCCCATCTCAGGTAATGCAACTTTCTCAACCTTAAACGAACTATTGTCTCTCAAAACCTTATTGAAGTTATCAAAGTCTAAATTACAAAGTAAGTTCACGACTTTCCCATCTAAACCAGCTCTAGCGGTTCTTCCAATTCTATGAACATAGTCTGTAGAATCTCTAGGAATTTCATAGTTATACACATGAGAAACGTTGTCGATATGCAAACCTCTAGCAGCAACATCAGTACAAACTAATGCATGATATTTATTTTTACCAAAATCTTCCATAGTTTTACTTCTTTTATTCTGCGTAAAACCACCATGAATTGCCACAGCTTCAACTTTATTTGCAACCAAGTTCTTCACAACAAAGTCTACAGTATTCTTAGTGTTACAGAAAACCATACACAATCCAGATTTGTCATGTCTCAACAAATGAATTAACAAACTTAACTTCAAATTCTTAGAAACATCGTAATAAACCTGTTTCAACTTAGAAGGGTCAACGTATCTTCCAACAGAAACTTTAACGGGATCAACCATATATTTCTTAGACAATCTAATTATTACTGGCAAAATAGTTGCAGAAAAAAACAAAGTTTGCCTTTTCTTAGGACAGGTTTGAATTATTCTTTCGACATCATCCATAAAGCCCATATCCAACATTCTATCTGCTTCATCCAAAACTAATATTTTAATTTTAGAAGTGTTAATATTTCTTCTATTATAATGATCTAAAAATCTTCCAGGCGTTGCAACAACAACTTCAGAATTCATTAAATCTCTAGTTTGCGGATCTAAAGATACTCCACCGTAAACTGAAATAACTTTCAAGTCTTTATGTTTAGAAAGATCAATCAATGATTTCTTAACTTGCTCAGCCAATTCTCTTGTTGGTGTCAAAACCAAAGCTTGCAAACCTTTTCCTTTTTCAACTTGCTCAACAATACCACAGCCAAAAGCCAAAGTTTTACCTGAACCAGTTTCACTTTCACCAATCAAGTCTTTACCTTTAACAACATGAGGTATAGTTTGAACTTGTATCTTAGTAGGTACTTCAATACCTAATTTATTTATAGTTCTAAGTGTATCTTCACTTAGATTAAACTCTTCAAATTTATTCATTCTATTTTTTCTCCTAATTACACTTACTCAGAAAAAGCGAAGTGATCTACACGAGCAAATGCTTTCTCAATCATAACTGTTATTAAAAAACATGAAATTTCGACCCTTTATAAGGCTTCCTAAGAACTAATTTCTACAGTAGTTTTTCCAGGCAACTTATTCTTAACAGCTTCCATAAATCCTTTTACTTCTTGAACATCAGTATCAACCATAACCGTAAGTATAGTTTTTCCTTTCTTAACTTGAGCAGCAGCACCAGAAGCCTTTCCAAATGCGTGCTTCATTCCAGACTGCATTCTATCTGCCCCTGCACCCGTCAACATTTTATTTTCCCTAAGAATATGATGCGGATAAACGTTCAAATAAAAATGATAACCTTTATTTCCCAACTTTCTGCTTAACTTCCTATTAATCATAACTCTAACGGCTTCCAAGGCATTATGTCTGACTTGATAAGAATCTGAAGCAACCAATTTCAAAGTGTTCTTAAATTTACCTGAAGGATTTCCCATGTGGAATTTAACAACTTTAATGGCAACAGGGCTTTTAACAAAACCTTTTTTCTTATACTTACTCTTTCTAGTATAAGCTCTTTCAATATTTCTATAACACTTACCTTTTCTTAATGATGCCATTATTGAACCTCAACTTTAGTACCAATAGCCTGTCCAGGCAAACCAACATCGAACTTAACACGAACAGCTCCTTTATTTCCGTGCTCTTTCAAAATAATACCAGACATTTCTTTTCCAGTAGGAGTCTTCCAAATAACCTTCTTCTTAAGCAATTCTTTAGCCTTTTCCTTGCTATCTACACCATCAACCACAATTATCATCTGATTAGGATATTGAGTATGGTGACTTCCTCTGTAATTAACAATTTTGCCTTCCATGTTAAGATTTAGAAAAATAACCGCTTTAAAAACCTTTTGATTAATCCTCTTTATTCAACCCATTAGTTGCTCTAAATTCCCCTATACTATCAAAAGATCTTGGATAAGTACAAACAAAATCGTATAAATTAGCAGTCATCCCCCTATCTAATCTATAATTCCCATTAAGTTCTTCTGGAATATTATGTTCAAAACCACAATCAGCAAAATCACCAAGTTTAAGATTTCCAACTCTAAAACAAGGAGGATCACGTTGCAAACAGAATTCACAAATAGTCACTGGCTTTTTATCGCGCATCTCAGCAAAAAACAAAATGAGTATAAAAACTTTTAGCCTATCCACCAAATAAAACCTTGATACCAACCATCAATAAAATACCAACAATGAAGAGAATAAATGACCATAAACTCTTCCTGGAATCACTTTCCTTATGTATTTCAGGCACCAAATCAGTAGCAGCTATGTAAATAAATCCACCAGCAGCAAAAGACAAAATATAAGGAATCAAACCTTCAATAGTAGAAGATAAGAAATATCCAAACAATGCACCAACAATTGCCAAGCTCGCAGTTACAAAATTAAAGAATAAAGCCTTCGCCTTGCTAAATCCGCCATAGATCAAAACTCCAAAATCACTTATTTCTTGTGGAACCTCATGAGCAATAATAGCTAAAGTAGTAATTATGCCAAAAGGAACATTAACCAAAAATGAAATCGCAATAACTGCACCATCAATTAAATTATGAACACTATCACCAA
>CAYMSW010000023.1:0-10533 GCA_964393215.1 Candidatus Woesearchaeota archaeon | reverse complement strand
ATTAAAAAATGCGGGTGACAGGGTTCGAACCTGCGCAAGCACTAAGCTACTGGAGCTTAAATCCAGCCCGTTTGACCACTCCGGCACACCCGCGTGAACAAGAACAAAACAATTAATTTATTTATAAGTTTTCCTAATGATGGTGTAAGAAGTGCTTTATCTTCTTAGAATACAATAAATAAATACCGCTAGATATCAAAATAATTCCTCCAATAGTCAACCTAACACTCAAAGTCTCACCAATCAAGAAAACAGCGAAAAACAACGCAGACAAACTATGTGAAACAATAGTCAAAACAGCAGCAGTTTCAGCCTTAACTTTCTTCAAGCCATATAAAAACAACAAATAAGCAACACCAGTAGAAATTAAACCCATTATCAAAACATAATAAGCAACACTCCCCATTTCACCAAATCCAGACTTAATAACAAAGGGAGTCAAATACAACGTTGCAAACAAAAATATCCAAAAAATAGAACCAATACTATGTCTTTTCTCAGTATATCTACTATAAACTAAAAATATTGCATAAACAACTGCAGAACCCAAAGCCAGTAACGTGCCAATAATATTAAACTTTCCACTAAATGGACTAACAATGGCTAAACCAATTATGGCTAAAGCAATAGAAACTTTATGTGCCTTTCTCAACTTCTCCTTCAAAAAAATAGAAGCAAAAATAGCCACAAAAATAACATAACTAGACAGTATCAAAGTGACACTCGAAATGTTATAAAAATGAATTGCCCAAAAATACAAAGAAAATGTTCCTGCTAAAGTCAAACCAACTAAAGCATAATTTCTAAGATCTTTTCCAGAAACTGCATAAAATCTTTTATCAACAAAAGACATTACAACTAAAAACAAAAGAGTAGCTAAAAACACCCTCAAAAAAACAGAACTCATAACTGGAATCGAACCACCAATAAGAGTTAGCATAACTCCAGCAGTACCAGTTAAAATTCCAGATAAAACAATTGCATATTTATGAGTTAGGTGCATAATTCTAATTTTAAAATAACAAATATATAAAGTTAAGCCTCAGGAGAGATTTGAACTCCCGACCTATTGCTTACGAAGCAATCGCTCTAACCAACTGAGCTACTGAGGCTTTTTTTGACAATCACTACAAATAGCCTTCCCTTTTTCATAAGTCCCCTTAATTTTGCCCAAAAAAGTCTCTTCGACTGCTTCTCCACATTTATCACATTTAACCATATCAGAAACAAAAAACTATTTACTTTTAAGCTTTATCAATAGAACTAACAAAGGAATTCAATTCATCCAACAACTGACCAACTTCCTCATCATCAAACCCATGAACCTTACAACCTTGCTCAATAGTCTCAAAAGAAGCAGCCGGGCAACCAACACAGTGCAAACCCTGCTCCAAAAAAATTATAGCACAATCGGGATACTCTTTAATCACTTCTTCTATCTTCATATCTTTAGTTATTGTCATTTTTCTCAAAATAATTATTAATCGCTGATTTCAAAGCTTGATCACCCAAAACACTACAATGTAGTTTCCTCGGTGGCAAACCGCCCAACTTATCAGCAATATCTTTGGCAGTTATTTTCAAAGCATCATCTATTTTCATCCCAGTAGCCATAACAGACATAATTGAAGTAGAAGCAATTGCAGAAGCACAACCAAATGTTTGAAACTTACATTCTTTTATTTTATCGCCATCAATTTTAATCCAAAGCTTCATAACATCACCGCAAGCTGGGCTTCCAACTTCACCAACACCATCTGCTTCCATATCATATGCCTTAGCTTCTTCATCAGTCTTGAAAATATTCCTTGGATTAAAGAAATGATCTCTAACTTTCTCAGAATAAAACCATCTCTCAACCATTTTGTTCACTCCTTACTTCCTTAGCACTCAAGTCCAAAGGAGATAAACTTCTCAACTTTTCAACAATTCCTGGCAAAACATTCAGAACCTTATCAACATCTTTCTTAGTTGTATTCTTACCAAGAGTAAATCTAACACTACCATGCGCAGCTTCATAAGGTAAACCTGTTGCAACAATAACGTGACTTGGGTCTAAATTCTCAGAAGTGCAAGCACTACCGGTTGAAGCACAAATTCCATGCTCATTCAAATGCAACATCACAGCTTCCCCTTCAACATCCAACATAGATAAATTAACATTATTTGGTAATCTTCTAACTGGATGACCATTCAAAAAAGTCTTAGGAACTTTAGATATTATTTTTCTAATCATATAATCTCTAAGTTCGCTCAATCTCCTAAGTTCTTCAAGTTTATCTTTCTGAATAAGCTCCAAAGCCTTAGCAATACCAACAATTCCCGGAACATTTTCAGTGCCGCTCCTTAGCTTCCACTCCTGTCCACCACCATGAATAATCGGATGCATCTCAACACCCTTTCTTACATATAATATTCCAGATCCCTTTGGACCATAAATTTTGCTTCCGTTTAAAGTCAACAAGTCAACATTTAATTCATCGACACCAACATCTAAATATCCTGCAGCCTGACAAGCATCTGTATGGAAATAAACTCCTTTCTCTTTCAAAAATTTACCAATTCTAGAAATAGGATTCACACTGCCAACCTCATTGTTCGCATAAATAACACTAACTAAAATAGTATCGTCTCTTAAAGCATTTTCAATATCTTTTACACTAACCATTCCATACTTATCCACATCTAAATAAGTAATCTCAAAACCTTCATACTTCTCCAAATAATGCATAGTGTGCAAAACTGCATGATGCTCAGTCCCAGTAGTTATCATGTGTTTTCCTTTTTTCTTATTAGCCCTAGCAACACCTTGTACAGCTAAATTGATACTTTCAGTTCCGCCTGCAGTAAATACTATTTCTTTTTCATCACAACCAAGAATCTCAGAAACTTTACTTCTCGCTTCATCAGCAGCAGCTTTGGCTCTCAACCCAGCAGTATTAAAACTACCTGGGTTTCCAAAGTTCTTAACAAAATATTCATCCATTGCTTTCTTAACCATTGGATCAACATAAGTGGTAGCAGCATTATCTAGATAAGTCTCTCTCTTACTCAATTCTCTTAGCCTATCTTTTATCTGCGATATATTCATTTGTTTTGCATGCAAATTTTGCAATCACGAGGAACATCTTTGTCAAAAGATCTATGAATCTGACAAATAGTCCTATTCACTGTCAAAATTTTAGAAATCCTATAAATCTCTTCATATGGGCTAGAAGTTTCCTCCAAAATTCTAGTTACAGACTTCTTCACCTCATCTTTTCCATCTCCAGTTAAGTTAACATGTAAAGCTCTTTTTTTATTCAAATACATTGTCACAGCGGCCGGAGTTATGCCTAATATCTTCGCAATCTCTGTTCTTGCAACACCTTTCTTTTCAAGTTGAGATGCAAATTCCTTTCTAATCGTCGGTAAAACGTATCTAACTTCTACTTCTTGTGGCATTAATTTCATAATTAGTTAACAATAGTTAAAATATATAAAGTTTACTAAATCCAATCTAAACTATATTTCTACCAACACATATGTTTATGAATTAAAAGTCCAAAATTTATGTTTCGCTTTTTGGGGGGACCAATTAGACTAAAATGGCAGAAAAACTGACAATAGATAGACATTTTTCACCAGAGGGAGACGTCTATGAATCCACTGTATGGGACAAGTACGACGCAAGGATAACTGATGAAAGAGGAAATCTATTATTCACCCAAGAGGGAACTGAATTCCCGGCCGAATGGAGTCAAGCATCAAGAGACGTTGTATCGTCTAGATATTTTTTCGGCGAACCTGGAACCCAACAAAGAGAATATTCTGCAAGACAAATAATAGATAGAGTAAGTGAAACTATTTCTGAATGGAGCACTAGACAAGGATACTTTCAAACCCCTGAAGATGCAGAAAGATTCAGAAACGAACTTAGATCATTAACAATCAACCAAAGAATGGCATTCAATTCTCCAGTTTGGTTTAATGTTGGAGCAAACAGATATTTGACAGAAATAACTGAAGATGATAGAGAATCATACATTATTGGAGAAGATGGCCAAGTTGAAAGAATGCAACCTGAAATAGGTTATACTCATCCACAAACCTCTGCATGTTTCATACAAAGCGTAGATGACACAATGGAATCTATATTAGATCTCTCTGTCAGAGAAGGACTTCTATTCAAACACGGTTCTGGAACAGGGACAAATTTATCCTCACTAAGAAGTTCAAGAGAAAAACTTTCTAACGGGGGACGTCCATCGGGCCCAATTGAATATTTAAAATTCCATGATAGAGTTGCGGGAATAATACAATCTGGAGGCAGAACAAGAAGAGCAGCTAAAAAAAACGACCTAGAAATAAGTCACCCCGACATTTGGGATTTCATAGAATCTAAATCAAAACAACAGAGAATTATACAAACCTTAATCGCATCAGGACTTAGTCCAGACGAAGCAATTGACAACGCACATTTCCAAAATACAAATATCTCAGTCAGAGTAACAGATGATTATATGGAAGCTGTTGAAGAAGATGGAGAATGGCAAACAGTTCCCGTCCATAACAAGGAGATGGCAAATCAAATGCCTAGATACAAAGCACGACATCTTTGGCAACATATAGCAGAAAATGCACATTTCTCTGCAGACCCTGGATTGGTATTCCATGACACTGTAAACAATATGCACACTTGCCCAAGAAGCGGACCAATAAGAGCAACGAATCCTTGCGCAGAATATAACTTCGTTGATGATAGCTCTTGCAACTTAGCCTCGCACAACTTAATGAGATACATGAGTCCAGATGGAGTATTTAATATTGAAGAATTCGGCTCAGCAATCAGAACTACTGCTATTGCACAAGATTTACTATTTGACAACTCAAGTTATCCCACTTCTAAAATTGCAGAAAACTCTCACAGATTTAGGCCTTTAGGAATGGGTTATGCTAATTTGGGAGCACTAGTTATGTCTCTTGGACTACCTTATGATTCTGACGAAGCAAGAGCGGCAGCGGCAGCAATAACTGCTTTCATGACTGGAAAAGTATATGAAACGTCCACAGAAATAGCGGAAGCAGTTGGAACCTTTGAAGAATACGAAAAGAATAGAGAACCTTTCTTAGAAGTAATGGAAAAACATAGGGCTGCATTAAGTAATATTGATAGAGAAAAAATACCAAAAGGACTAGAACACGTCTTAGAAGAAGCAATTGAAACATGGGACAGAGTAATTGAAAGAGGAACGGTACATGGTTTCAGAAATGCCCAAGCTACAGTGTTAGCCCCAACAGGAACAATTGGATTTATGATGGGTTGTGATACAACTGGAATTGAACCAGAATTAGGATTAATTAAAACAAAAAGATTAGCAGAAGGCGGCTACATGGAAATAGAAAATCAAACCGTAACTAGTGGTTTAAGAAAATTAGGATACGCTGAAGAAGAAATCACAAGTATAACTGAAAAAATAAGTAAAAATAAAGGTAATGTAGAAGGTACTGGAATAAAAGATGAACACTTGGCAGTATTTGATACTTCATTTAGGCCTGGAGGGGGATCAAGATATATTGCTCCAGAAGGTCATTTGAAAATGATGGCTGCAGCTCAACCATTCATATCAGGAGCAATTTCAAAGACAGTTAATTTACCAGAAGAAGCAACGGTAGAAGACATAGCAGATACCTACATGTCAGCTTGGAAATTAGGAGTAAAAGCTGTAGCAGTTTACAGAGATAAATGTAAAGAAAACCAACCCTTGAGCTCTGGAAAACTAGAAGACAGATTGGAAAATGGAAGGCCGGCTCCAAGAAGATTGCCACTTCCAGCAGTAAGAGACTCAAAAACAGTTAAGTTTGATATAGCAGACCACAAAGGATTCGCAACTTATGGATTCTATCCTGATGGAAGCATGGGAGAAGTCTTTTTAAGAATGTCAAAAGAAGGAAGCACCCTTGGAGGATTAGCAGATGCATGGGCAAGAATGGTTTCATTAGGATTGCAACATGGTATCTTGCCAGAAGAAATTATAGATACAGCAAGACACCATAGATTCGAACCAAGAGGACTTGCATTCTCTGGACATCCTGATGTAAAAACGGCAGAGTCTATCCCCGATTACATAGTTGCTGTAATGGAAAAATTTGTAGAAGAAAATAAAGGTAAACCAAAAAAAGAAACAAAAAGCTCAACTCCATCTGAAAACACATCAGAAGATCCAGATGAATCAGATTTTGAAGGAACTCCTACTGGAAGATTATGTGCTGAGTGTGGCCAAAAAATGTTTTTAGTAGATAACTGTAAGGAAGTATGTAAACTTGGACATGTTTCCGCTGCAGGATGCGGTGGCTAATTCTATAAAATTAAAAAATAAAAGAAAAAGTGATTAAATGATTAAATCACTATGAAATTTATTCTTCAGAATCTTCACTCTCTTCTTCTTTTTCAGAGGACTCTTCTTCAGCTTCTTCCTCTTCACCAGAATCATCAGTCTTTTCTTCGCCTTCTTCTTCAGTTGCTTCTTCTTCAGCAGGCTCTTCTTCAGTTTCTTCTTCTTTAGTTGTTTCTTCTTCAGTTGTATTTGTTTCTTCTTCACTCATTTTTATAACCTCCCTTATTTAAAAAAAAGAGTATAAAATAGACCGATTTAACGTCTTATAAAGATTGCTGTTCTCAAATATAAATACAAAAAATCTACTTAATTACATCCATTTTATTCCAAGACAAATTGAATAATTCCTCTAAAGCCTTGGAGAAATAAGGCGTATTCACCCAAATTCCTACATCATAGGTAGGGTGAACGTTCTCGTCATCCATCACCATAAACATTACTTCATTTCCATCAACAACGCAGAATCTTGCGTTTAATCCCTTACTAACTCCTCGAACATCTGCAACTCTAGAAATATCTTTTAAAGCAGTTTCAGTCTCCTTATTTGAAGGTGCAGCAACTTTAATCTTAACACCTTTTTTGGAAAGCTTAGTTAAATACGGAGATAATGCATCAACTTTTCTTAAAACACCCTTAGAAGTTGTGACGATAGTAACTGACTTTTGGGCATTTTTAACCATCATCTCTAAATGAGAATATATGTTGTGCCTACCTTTTATTGCACCGGATAATTCTGCAGGTTCAACAAACTCAACACCTTGTGTATGCAAACCATTTAATTCATTCAACACGTCTGTGTTCGTTAAGTTGCTCAACCTCTCTACTCTTTTTTCGGCATCTCTCATAATTGATTTCTTTACTCTTCCAACTACTTCACTTGGTTCAACAGCCAAATACTTTATTGGCTTTCCCAACTTAATAACGATAAACCCTTTCTTTTCTAAGGATTCGAGAACATCGTAAGCTCTTGACCTAGGGACATCACTAAGATCAGCTAACTCTCCGGCACTTGAACTGCCTCTTGAAAGTAAAGCAGTCCATATTTTAACTTCATATAAATTCAATCCAAAAAAATGCCTTAGCTTGTTCAAAAACTCTTCCTTAACTATCATTTGGTATATTCCCCAGGGGAACCCCACCCCATTTTTCTACATACTGCCACTGAAAAATACAACTGCAGTTAGTCACTTTGCAGCAATATGTATTATTGCTTAATAGTAAATCGTCATTATTTAAAGATTGTTGTGTTTTAGAATTACTTTTTGTATTGTTCAAAAAATTTTTTAACTCTAACTAACGTATCGACATCACCAATGCCTAAATCGTCTCTCAACCTAACAACTCTTGGGAACCTTAAAGCAAAACCAGAAGAATAAGTTGGTGACTTTTGTATTTCTTCGTAAGCAACTTCAACAATAATTTTGGCTTTCACTTCAACCTTCTTTCCTTTTTCAGATTTAATTAATGGCTTCAACATCTTTGTCAAACTTTCAAACGTTAGTTCACCATCTTTCTCCAAAATTCCTGTACCAACTTTGCCAATCTCTAAAAATTTATTATCATCCCTACAACTTAACGTAAAAGAACTTAACCACTTTGCTCTCTTACCTTCTCCCCATTCTGCAGATGTAATAACCAAATCTAAACTTTCTTTAACGGGTTTAATCTTTACCCATCCACCAACTTTTCTTCCCGAAACATACGGAGACTTCAAGCTCTTTACCATAACGCCTTCGTTACCTTTCTTCAAAGACTCTCTGTAAAACTTTTCCAACTCTTTTTCTTTACTTGTAACTAATTTGTCAGTTAACTTTATTTTATTCCTTTCTTCTTTAACAACTCTCTCCAATATTTTTCTTCTTTCTTTCTGGCTTAACGACAATAAATTCTTTCCGTCTTTATACATGATATCAAAAACATTTATTTCAACAGGTAACTCTTTAGACACTCTTTCAATATCATATTTTCTCTTAATTCTTTGAGAAATACTTTGGAATGGCATATACTTTTCAGTTTTAGGATCATAACCAATAACTTCTGAATCAACAATGAAAGATTTAGCTTTAAAATTTGATTTAATAATTGGGATTAATTCCTTAAATTGATTTGTAACATTCTCCAACCTTCTTGTAAACAACTTAACCCGATTGCCATTTCTATGTATTTGCAACCTAAACCCATCAAACTTATATTCCACTAAAGCGGGCTTCCCCAATGCTTCAAATGCTTCTTCTGCATCTTCAGCTTTTATTGCTAACATAGGGTTCAAAGGAATTCCAACTTTCATCTCAAGCCTATTGAATTCAAATTTTCTAGCAGATCTTGCAACTTGACCCAAATCATTTGTCAAATTATACGCATTCTGTACAACATCAACAAAATAATTGTAAACTTCTCTAGCCAACTTTTCATCTTCAACTAGAACGAAATCATAGCTCTTCAAAACAACTCCTTTAACATCTTCAATCTTATCTACTTTCAATACCTTGCTATATTTCTTCCCAATTAAATCCTTAAACTTCTCTTCAACCTTCTCTCCACAATCAACACACTTGCCAAAATGAGGAACAATATTCTTACATTTATCACATTTCAAAAACAAACCAACAATTTTTGGAAAATACGCCCAAACAATTGCATCTCTTATAGTTCCTTCTGCAACATTAACTCTCAACTTCTCAATTATAGTTCTAACAATAAATCTAGCTTCAACAGGACTTGCATTAGTAATCAGTTCAACAACTAACATAATTTTCTTTGAAACTGTGCCATGCCCTTCTAACTCGGCTAATTTCCTCAAATTATCAAAGACTTTCTCAGTTGTTAACTTTCTTGAAAACAATGTAGTTTGCTTTTTAGTTCCCAAAAATTCTTCAACAACAATACCTAAGTCTCCTTTTTTGGCCCATTCTTTCTCAATTCTTTCAGCAGAAACACCAGTAGCTTCACTAATTGCCTTCAAAGCTAACCTAGAACTCATACCAATCTTCCTTTCATCCCATTTTGGAAAAACATTTCCTTGAATTAAATAAATAATATGATCTAACTCATTATCAGGAGTATCCTTCAAAAGTTCAGAAATAATATAGGTTTTTTCCAACCTCTTAGTAGTCTTTTCCAACTTCTCATATGCTTCAACTAATTTAGAATAATCCATAATCAAAAAACGTTTGAATAATTTATAAGCCTTGTTCTCTGCCCCATAACATCTCTTCAACGGGACAGTCTGGATTCAAAAATTCCCAATCTACTTTTTCTGACTCAGAAATTCCAATTAATTCATCAAGATGTCTAAAAATAAACCTAACTTTTTCAGGAGAATCAGAGGTTACTTGAATTGAGGGGGCACCAACATCCGGAATTCTCACCTGTACAGGAGATCCAAAACAACTGTATACTTCCTCACTATAAGGGGGCATCGCCGTTCCATTATAAAATTTAGCCAAAGGCCTGGCATCATCCGAATTTATTAAGGATCTTCTCAACCCAGATATTCTTGACAAATCCAACCCCTCATAGATTAAACATACTGAATATTCCATCTGCAAGGTAATCTAAAAAAACTTATAAAGTTAATCATCCATCACAAATCATGGATTTCGATGAATGCATAAAAGGAAGAAGATCTGTAAAAACTTTCACAAACAAAAAAATCAAAGATAAAGATATTTATGAAATTCTGGACGCAATAAAATACGCTCCTAACTCCGGAAACTTACAAAACTGGAGATTAGTTCTTGTTAAGGATCAAAAAAAGAGAGAACAGCTAAAAAAAGCATCATTCAACCAAGAGTGGATAGAACAAGCACCTGTTGCAGTAGTTGTCTGCAGTGATGATAAAGACGTCGAAAAATACTACGGAAAAAAATCATCAAAGAAGTTCTGCATTCAAAACTGCGCAGCAGGCATTCAAAACATGCTTCTAAAAGCCCATTCTCTAGGAATTTCAAGTATTTGGAATGCAGTTTCAGATGAAGATAAAGTAAAACATGCACTGAAAATACCTGAAAATATCAATATTCACGCAATTATTTCTTTCGGTTACTCCATAGAAGAGCCAGATATGCCAAAAAGACTAGAACTTCAAAATATTCTACATGAAGAAGAATGGTAATTACTCTAGAATAGTAACTAACAGAAAACCTTATAAAGGGTT